>CAYPRR010000077.1:0-4702 GCA_964413245.1 uncultured Gammaproteobacteria bacterium | reverse complement strand
GGGTCGAACACAAATGCATCCTTTTCTCATTTTGATTTCAATTTTAGGCGGTTTGCAGGCTTTTGGTGCAATCGGTTTCATCGTTGGTCCAGTAGTTTTAGCTGGTTTAATGGTGGTGATCGAATTGTATAAGAGTGGCATTTTAGAAAAGGGAGCCTAATTGTGTTAAGATAGGCTTATATGGATGAAGATAAAATCATCATGGCAGTGCTTGATCTTGGCGAGCGCGTCGAAAAGATGCGTGAGGAGATGGCAACAAAAAGTGATATACGTGCTGTCCGTGATGTGCAGGAACATCACACAACAATCATGAAAAACATTCAGGAAGACCACACTTTTTCTATTGAGTGGTTGAAGCGGCTTCAGGATAGTACTGATAAGCACTCTGATGAGATCCAGATGTTGAAAACGCGATTCAATCTAGCATAAACAAAAATCCGCTGTCACTAAATGATGGCGGATTTTATATTTGGTTATTTTTTTGTTATACCTTCAAGCGCACGCAGGACTTCCAGTGGCACGGCGAAGACGACAGTGTTAGAGGCGTCTGAGGAGATGTCATTGATCGAATTGAGTGTCCGTAAGTGTAGCGCGCCTGGAGTGGTGGCGAGAATGCTGGCGGCATGAGCGAGATTTTGTGCGGCCGAGACTTCACCTTCTGAGTTGATAATGACTGCTCGACGCTCACGTTCAGCTTCGGCTTGCTTGGCGATGGTTCTGATCATGTCTTGTGGCAAGTTGATGTCTTTCAGCTCGACGGTTTCGACTTTAGCACCCCAGTTTTCTGTGGCCGCATCAACAATCATTTCAATTTTTTCAGAGATTACCTGGCGTTGTGAAAGTAATTCATCGAGCGTTACCTCGCCGACGATATTACGCATGGTGGTTTGAGCTAGTTGCAACACCGCGTAATCAAGGTTTTCAATTTCGAGCACAGCCTTGGCAGCATCGCTAACACGATAATAAATTACGGCGTTGATTTTAGCGGAAATGTTGTCTTTAGTGATGGCGTCTTGAGCTGGCACATCGACGGCTTTAAGGCGAAGATCAACTTTGCGCATAAATTGGAACACTGGAATCACTAAGCGCCAACCTGGATTGACCATACCTGTGTAGCGACCCATGGTAAAGCGCACACCACGCTGATACTGGTTGACCTGACGTAAGCAGGCTAGAAGAAAGAAGGCAATCCAGAAAAAGATAAATAAATACATATTTTATAGTTAATGTAGCCATGGTAGCAGTTAGGGGATGAGAGTCAAACTCTGGAACTTTAAGTTGTTTGTTTAGCGGTGAGCCACAAGAGCTCAAAAGTAGCATGAAGCGTAGCGGCGATGTCACCGCTGGCCACTAGAATAACTGAGTTTTCTTTGCGAGTAGTCACGAAGGCGACTTCATTACCAAAGATTAACATTGTTGCTGGTAGGGAGATGTTAGTTGGTAAAAAGCGCGATTCACGCAGTTCTTTTTGATCGTTAGCGACAATCTTTTTGGTGATCAAATTTTCTGGAATCAGTTGTCGGCTTTTAATGCCAAGTTTGATACGTGAGGCAATAATATGTTTGATTAAATAATCTTCGTGGACATATTCACGCAAGCCAACGGCACTAGTAAGCAAACAATATTCTTTAACTCCAGAACGAAATAATTTTTGCCAAAATTGTCGGAAGCCGTCTGAACCTTCATACATAGTGACACCGATGTTGTCGTGGGTGGTACCGCGTAAAGCTTCCAGTGACGGCAAAAGTTCTTTGAATTTTTCCTCTCTTTCTTCCAGACGTTTTAAGAAAGTTGATGGTGGTTCGGCGACATAATGAGTGTGACCTTTTTCTATTCGTAATTGAAAGTAGCCACGACGTTGCAGATTTTCGATAATCGGATAAATGGTCGTACGCGGAAGATTAGCTTGTTTAGCAAACTCGAGAACCGTACCTGAACCAATAGCTAAACCAGCCAAGTAAATTTTGCTTTCACGATCGTCAAAGCCAAAAGCGATTAGAGCTTCACACAGATCATCGTTGATCGTCATACGCATATGATTATCACGGTAGCACCAAGAAACGAAAAGCGAAACTGTTGTCGAAACTGACGACAACTGCTCTTGGACGATTTTCTGATGGCGATATTGTGTTCTGGTAGATTGAGAAGTCTAACCCAGGAACCAACGAGGTGATCAGTGGAACGTCTACTCCTCTTGTTCGCAACGCATTTCATCGGTGACTTTCCCTTCCAGTCTGAATGGATGGTGAACTTCAAGGGCCGGGATTGCTGGGCACCGGTCAAGGATGCGACGGGGTGCGTCGTCTCCCAGACTCTCGTGGCTCGCTGGTACGAAGTGCTCAGCTACCACGTTGGTGTGTACGTCTGTGCGATGTACCTCTTCATGCGACTGGCGGGCTATCACCCGACGGTGCAGGGAGTGGTGGTAGATGCAGGAACGCACTTCATCATCGATACTCTCAAGTGTCGTGGCTACATCAAGCACATCTGGCTTGATCAGCTCTGTCACCTGACGGTTCGGACCACGCTGTGGTACCTGGGCTGGCTGTAGTAGCTAGCGTTTCTGGTCGGAGATAACCTCTCCGACCGCCTTTTCTAAGGAAGTTATTTCGATGGTAACTAGTGACAAAGTAGATGGACATTTGGCACGGTTACTCAATAATAACGGCACCGTGAAATGGGTCATGAAATGGGGTCAGGTCCGGATAACGGATTATTTTATGGTGTTATATGGCTCTAATGTTAAGGGTTGTTCCTTGACGTAATCCTTGAAATATCATATCTTATCGACACAAATAACATTGACGGCCCCATCGTCTAATGGTTAGGACACGGGCTTTTCAAGCCTGGAACCAGGGTTCGACTCCCTGTGGGGTCACCATCGCAGAATCCTGCGACCCGCAGAGCTCCCTGAAAGGGGAGTTTTGTGTTATCTCTGCGACTTTTTGGTCTATGACGATAAAGTTCATGAAGAGTTTTCGGAGAATAAAATCCAACTCCTTCATTGTGAGCCCTAACTGCAGCTTTTTCACGAGATCTTGAGCGAGTTCGACAAAATGATCGTAGGTGACGATGTTCGATGCTAGAGCATCTTTTGTTTCTCGAATAACACGCAGATCGCTCTCTACTTGTTTGAGCTCAATCCTATAGTTTTTGAGGTCGGGTTCGTACATTTTTCGAATGGTTTTCTTGATTGTATCATCGGCGATGACCCCCTTCATCTGCTCGATTCGACCCATGATCCCGCGTTTACGCTGTTCCAAACCACGAATACGATTGTTGATTTCTTCCTTCTTCAGAACGGATAGACGCTTCATTTCTTTCACGAAACTGTCATACCCCTCTGGACTCGCAATGGAATGCGAAGCTAAAAACGCTACGGTAAAATCGACAATCGTTTTAGCCTTGAGGTTCACCATCCTATTTGGACATCCAGGCGTATCACACCGGAAATAGAAATACTCCTTGCGTTGTTTTGGTTTCGTCGTAATCGACGGCCCAAGAGACTCGCCGCAATCCTCGCATATCACAAGCCCTCGAAGGAGGTTCGCTTTGATCCCATCTTTCTTGAGACCCTGGGTCGCCTTCAAGTATTTCTTTACCCCTTCGACGCCCGTCATGCGGGAGAAGTCCTTTTCTGAAATAAGCGGCAGGAAGTCGGGACACAGCTTTCGCAAATCCACGATTTTATCACCATAAATCAATAGCCCTACGTATGTCGTCTCCTGTAACAACTTCGATACAAAAGTGACATTTACTTTCACCCTCGGCCTCTGCCCGTTTACTGTTTTTAGCGGGTATCCCTCCCGTTTTAGCCATTCCGCAATGTCCTTGAGCGAATGTGAAGGACTCTCAAGGCGACGCTCGAAAGCCCCTTTGATAAGCGTCCAGTTTTCTGCGTCAGGTTGCAGATGGCCATAGCCGTTTTTGTAGTAATTGTGTTTGGCTTTCCCAAGCAAAACTCCCTCAACGGTACGCTGATCCACGGAGCGCTTTACACTTGCCGAATGAGTATCTACCCACTGCTTCGCAAGTACGAAGTTCAAGCCAAGGATCATTTTTCCATCCCCGCTATTTACGAAAGGCAAAGTGACCAGCCGCAGGTCTTTGATTGTTTTATCATCCATGAGGTCAATGAGGGCTCCACCCTCGCGCATGTTGCGTGCAAGACGATCCGGTGCCCACGCAATGATGCCATCGTATTTGCCTTCTACGATCGCCTCTATCATCTCTTTGAACACGGGTCGCATTCCAGAGACCTTTGCGGAAACTGATTCTGTGTAAATACGAGCGACAAAGAGGTTATTCTGTTCGGCTAGAGCCTTGCACGCAGTGAGCTGGTCACCTAACGATTGCGGTTGCTTTTTAGGATCGTCAGTGCTTTTGCGAACATAGATGACATAGCGATAATCCTCCGGCGCACGAGGGCCGGAGTTCTGTTGTTGCCCCAACATCTCAACCAGGGCTCGGTGCAATGGGGAAAGGCTGTCTGCTTGCTCGGCGTCATTTTCTGATTCCATAGGCTTTGCAGAGATTTTAGCACTTTTTTCCGATCATTGATCGGGCTATACTCTAGAAGGAACTATTTTATGAAGACGACTGCAGTATTCAAAAACCTCCCGTGTGACTACTACCCGGTATCATTAGAAATGATGGCTGTCACGGCAAGATCACGCATGGGGAGACCAAGCGTAGTGACTGG
>CAYPRR010000076.1:0-4756 GCA_964413245.1 uncultured Gammaproteobacteria bacterium | reverse complement strand
CTGGTCGGCAGAACGTTTGCAACACGGTCGTAATTGCCGCCATGCCACTGCTGAACACTGCTGATTCCTGCGCACGTTCAAACTTCGACCAACGCTCCTCAAAAATCTGAGCATTAGGATGACCAACGCGGGCGTAGATCAAATTGTCCGGTTGACGAGGCGCTCCGCCGTCGAGCCCATAGGCCTGAACAAACGAAGTTGCCATTTCTTCTGGCGTCCGTGCCACGTACGTTGAGCTGGCGTACAACGGAGGATTGATCGCTCCAACGGACAAAAACGGGTCATGTCCACCGCTTATGGCAAAAGTAGCTGGTGAAACGGTGCTAGGAAGATTCTTACCCATGTGCCCTCCAGATGATGGCAGTGCCAGCTTAGTTTAATCACCAATTTAATTCAAATCCAATCGCCTTTTTATGATTGAGAGATCGGCATCGTAACCGTCGTCGATGGCGCCACCTTCTGTGAAACGGGCGAAGAGGGTTACGTCGATATCAATGATGTAATCGGCCCAATCGCTACCGTAGACAGCCACGGCGGTCGCTTCGTCTGGAATCAAGCGCTTCAAGACTTTATTGCTGTCATCTGGGTCAGCTTCTACAATTCTGCAAATCAATTTGCCAAGGGCCTGGGGTCAAGGGGTCTGGGGTCAGGTCTTGAATCATAAGCTAATAAAATTTCCAACTATCACATCTAACTCGATCATAAAGTAAAAAACAAGGTCAAATAATTCAAAACCCCGCACGCATCAGCAACAAAAAACTAAAATCTTATGATTCAAGACCTGACCCTAGATTTTAAAAGCTACTTTTTTAGCTGTCCCCGACTAGCCAGTGAGGTCTGCACTAAAAGCTCGGCAAAAATCTGCTGGGCACCAGTGACATCATCACGATGTTCTGACCAATATTTCATCACTGGTTCTTGAAGTGCCCTAGAATACGAAAATGTCACGCCCCAAGGTTGCTGACCATGTAACGCAATGGCATTCAAGTTTTCCATCGCTTGATCTGACAATTGGCCACCAGACAGAAAAACTACGCCACCTAAATCTTCTGGAACGTGCGTGCGCAAAGTTCGAATCGTTCTAATCGCCACTTCAGCCGAATCACAAATTTCTTCCGATTCTTTTCCAGGTAGCACCATGCTCGTTTTCAAAATCAAACCCGGAAGAAAAACTTGCTCCTCTTTTAGCGCCGAAAATAATTCATCGTAAACCCTAACCATCACCGCTTCACACTCATCAATACTGTGCGAGCCATCCAGCAAAACTTCCGGCTCAACGATTGGTACCAAATCATACTCCTGACAGGTACGAGCGTATCGAGCCAGAATCGAAGCGTTAGCTCTGATCAAATTATCGGTTGGAAATCCCCTCGTGCGATCGATCGTAATCACTGCTCGCCACTTAGCAAATTTGGCGCCGGCTTTTTGATAAACGATTAAGCGATCAGACAAATCATCTAGCCCATTAGTAATCTGCTCGCCTGGTGAATCATCAAAATCAGCCAACCCCTGATCAACTTTAATGCCCGGCATGATTCCCTGCTCGCTTAAAAATTCTGGAAAAGTTTTTCCATTGTCTAATTTTTGCCAAAAAGTTTCGTCATATAAAATCACGCCAGATAATACTTGGTTGGTCTGCGGAGTCGTCATTAAAAGCTGGCGATACAAGCGACGATTTTCTTCCGTGGGTTCTACCTGCACAGCATTAAATCTTTTGTTGGCGGAAATTGTTGATTCATCCGCTGCCAGAATACCCTTCCCCGATGCCATTAAAAATTTAACCGTTTGCGATAGCTTTTGCTCATTCATACCGCAGAAGTATAACAAGGTTAAAAAGAAAGGTCATCTGGTTTATAATATGAGGTATATACTTCTGAACGTATGAATGAAATCTCATCTCTCGATCTAGCTCTACAAAAAACAGCTGTGCATGATCACCTCTGTCTCTTGTACGAAGACAGAGAAGAACAGTTTGCGACTGCTATCCCATTTATTCGAATTGGACTGGAGCGTGGTGAAAAGTGTATCTACATCAACGACGATAATTCGGCTGATGAAGTATTAAACGTGATGCGCACTGGAGGCATTGATGTTGATACTGCTTTAAAAAATGGATCACTCTCGATCATCAGCAAACGTGAGGCCTATTTGCGAAATGGCTATTTTGACCCAGATGAGATGATCCAATTTTTGAAAGAATCGACGGATCAGGCTAAAAAAGAAGGCTTTAAAGCGCTTCGAGCAACTGGAGAAATGACTTGGATGCTCGGCGATGAGCCGGGGATAGAGCGAGCTCTGGAATATGAAGCCAAATTAAATAATTTCTTCTCTAATCATGACTGCTTGGCTCTTTGTCAATACAACAAAAAACGATTTGACCCTAAGCTATTAATTGATGTTGTTCGCACGCATCCAATAGTCGTTGCCAGTGGCATAGTCTGTAAAAACTTTTATTACGTTCCAGTTGAAGAATTTTTAAAAATAAAAAATGGATCACGTCGAGAACTGGAAAGATTCCTACAAAATTTGATTGAACGTGAACAAGTTGAGCAAGAGCGACTAAACAGTTTAAAATTCATTAATAGTCTCGACAAAATCAATCAAGTCATTCAAAAAGCAAACGGTCTTGAGCAAATGATGAATGATGCACTTGGAATCGTGCTTTCGATTTTTGATTGTGATCGAGCATGGTTATTGTATCCAAGCGACCCAGATACAGTTTCTTTTACCGTGCCGATGGAACGCACTAAACCGGAATATCCAGGTGCTCTAGCTGCGGGAGTCGAAGTTCCGACCGACCCAGAAACACGTCGAGTGTTTGAAACTGCCAGGCTAACAAATGCACCTGTAACTTTTACCCCTGAATCAGATCCACCAATCCCATCGGCCATAGCCAAAAATTTTCAGGTTAAATCTCAACTCGTTATAAATATTTACCCGAAAATTGGTTCTGCCTACATGTTTGGACTACACCAATGTTCCTTTGAGCGATTTTGGACTGACGATGAAAAAAGATTATTTGAAGAAATTGCTAGAAGATTGACTGATGGCCTAACAAGCCTGCTAATATTTCGTGATCTACAAAAAAGTAAAAATCAATATCAAAATGTTCTCGAAACTGCCAATGAGGGTATTTGGATGTTAAACAAAGAACATGAATTAACATTTGTTAATCCCCGCCTTTTGGCTATATTGGGTTACGAGAAAAAAGAAATACTGGGCCAGAAACTTGCAAACTTCGTTATATCGGAAGAACTTGCAGACCACGACTTTCAGATGCGAGAACGAAACAAAGGTAAAAGTGGAGATTTTGAGCGTCGACTCCGTAACAAAAATGGCGATGTCATCTGGACGCGAATATCTGCTGTCCCACTTTTTGATGATAAAAATCAGGTTATTGGCGCATTCGCAATGATCACGGATATTACCGACCGCAAACTAGGAGAAATTGAATTAATAAGGATTAATCGGGTATTAAAAATGCTCAGTGAAACTAACCAAGCCCTAATACACATCACAGATGAAGTTGAGTTACTCAATAAAATAAGTGAGATTATCATTAGTATTGGCGGTTACCACATGATGTGGATCGGCTATGCTGAGCATGACGCAGTAAAAACTGTTCGTCCGGTTGTTCAAGCCGGCCTTAGCGGTGATTATATTAGTAATCTTCACGTCAGTTGGGCGGAAGAAAAATATGGCCAAGGCCCAACAGGCTTAGCTATTAGAACTGGAAAAACCCAACTTGTTGATGACGTTCTGACCGATCCAAAAATGTTACCTTGGCGCGAGCTAGCCATTAAATACGGATACCGATCTTCAATTTCCCTACCACTGATCAGCAATAAATTAACGTTTGGAACTCTCAACATCTACATAAGTGAGCCCAATGCTTTTACCGAAGCAGAAATCGTCGTCCTAGAAGAGCTGGCTAATGATTTAGCGTTCGGTATAGCGACGCTTAGAATGCGCATTCAAACGTCAGAACACCTCAAAGAGATTGATCAACTTAAGAATAAATTTATTCAAATTGTCTCCCATCAATTACTTACACCGCTCAGCGTAATACGTTGGAATTTAGAAATGCTCCTTGAACGTAAACGCGGAGAATTGTCCTCAGCGCAAGAAGAAATTTTGCGTGGTACGTATTCTGCTGATCTGGAAATTATTTCTAGAATCGATGATTTGATGATCGCGCTCGACATTGAAGAGGGACGATTACGGCTTGATATTGAAAAGATTGATATTGGAGAAATGATCCATTCAGTTTGCGAAGAAAAGCTACAAGCCAGTGTATTAAAGAAAATTACCCACGAAATTATCTTACCAACAGAACCGCTTCCAGCTATTGAAAGTGACGTCACAAAAATTAGCGATGTTGTTGCTCGACTAATCGATAATGCTATCGCTTATACGCCAGAAACTGGTCACATTAGGGTTAAATATTTTGAACTCGATGGCAAAATTCGTTTCGAAATCACCGATACTGGAATTGGAATCCCTGTCGCTGAAAAACCTCACATTTTTGAGCGTTTCCATCGTGGCTGGAATGCCGCACTCATGAGACCAAACGCTTCAGGATTAGGGCTTTTTATTTCCAAGAATTATATCGAAGCACATCATGGCACTATTGGTTTTACATCTACCGAAAAGAAAGGCAGTACCTTTTGGTTCGAGCTTCCCGTCATTACGCACAGTAATTGATCAATTGTGATAAATTGATTGACTTTTTGTCAAAAATATGCTATGATCTTGG
>CAYPRR010000075.1:0-4760 GCA_964413245.1 uncultured Gammaproteobacteria bacterium | reverse complement strand
GCGCGCGGCGGGATTGCCCTGGGAACAAAGCTGATCCACTGCAAGCCGCGCTATGGCTGGGTTCTTGATGCCGCGCTTTTCCCGATACCGTGGCAAATGAGATTACTGAGTTGCCACCACGCCGACCCGTGTGCCCGGAAGATATGCTGGGGATTTACATAACACCCCGTTGCACGTCAGCGCTGCCAGGAATCAGCCAACCAGCACAGCAAGCAAGTTATCAAGCAGCTCGAAGCGGATGGATGGACACTGCGCGGTGTAAAGGGCAGCCATCACATTTTCACCCATCCCAGCAAACCGGGGCATATCAGCGTCCCGCATCCCAAGCAGGATTTAGGCGTTGGCTTGGTGCATAAGCTGCTAAAACAGGCTGGATTGCATTAAATTTGTATGGTCTAGCAGCGCTAAACCAACTATCCGGAAATACCGGATGGTTCAACTCTGATAATTCCTCGGTAGTTGCGCGTCGGCAAGTTTGGATCAACTGCAAGAGCCAAGTCTTCAATTCGCCAGCGCGACGCATTACAGTCGTTCGTGAAGTAGCGCAATCGACACACAGCAGTCTTACAAATTTTTCCGAAGCAGCCAGTCAACATTCGGCGTGACGCACGAGATTTATCTCGTCGCCGTCTATGCCGACGGCGTGCCATTAAATCGGCTACTCAATTAGGGACATTCCCGCCGCTTTTAATTCACGTAGCAACTCACGCTTCCAATTCCCCGCATCATCCATGCGGATGTATACGATTCCATCAAAGTCCGACGGTGTCTCCAATCCTGGAGTGATTAACGCACAGACCCGTTGCTGGCCCAAGTGAGAAAGGAAGTATCCAAGCTCGAGAATGACATTC
Source organism: uncultured Gammaproteobacteria bacterium (assembly GCA_964413245.1). Classification (GTDB taxonomy): domain Bacteria; phylum Patescibacteriota; class Patescibacteriia; order UBA9934; family UBA9934; genus CAYPRR01. The sequence continues at coordinate 3,909 of CAYPRR010000075.1, read as the reverse complement.
TGGCGCGCCCGTGGAGACAAATGCCCGCCCTTGATACTTCCAACATCATCATCTGTCATCACGACGATGGCGAACGTAACCAGTTCGGCCTCCTCAATGAATTTCGTAAGAAGGTGACGCCCCATATTGGGTTGTTCATGGAGAACGATCGCCTCAAGACCGACCGTCGTTAGCTCCTTTACAAGGGCCGTTCTTGCGTCGTCGTTTTGTCCATGAACGATGAAAACACGATTCGGTATTCGGTCATCAGACACACTTTCGCCTTTTTCCAATACGGAGTTTGGCACAAACCTCTCAAGCGCCGGGACATCCAGCGTTTCTTGAGATTGATCATGATGTTTCGAGGCAGCCCGAACAATAAAAGCGGATAGCATTGAGTTTTCTGCAGTTGTCGCAGTCGGATTGGCGAGCGAATACTCAATGATCGCGTTAGCACGATCTCGACGGAAACCCATAGCGCGACTTACCTCTAGGCCAATCACTCCCGCCTCCAATAGAAAATCGTCGAGCTCTGTATGGCTCCATTCTGCGATTACGTCTCGCGCTATCAGCAACTCTCGCCGAGTGGGTGCAGGTAGCTGTTTGTTCTCAAACCGCACGACCTCAGCACCGCTAAATGTGTAGCCTTCTGTTGCAAGAATAGCGAAGAGTTCTCGATCCTTGAATGCCCAATGATTCCGATTGAACTCGAACTGAGCAATATCCAACTCTGTCCGAAGCTTCCAAAGAGCATCGTTTACTAGGACTTTGTTGCCCGCAATCGGAGTCACTATAAGTTTGATGCTTCCCGCATCGGCTTGAAGTTCTATGATTTGCACAATATGGACGACTTCTTGTCCACGCCCTTCTTGCATCAAAATACACGGCCATGATTTGATGCAATCTATGGCTTCAACTGACAGACTCTCCAGCTGATTGGATATCGCGTCGCTTGTGTACTCAAGAAAACGACCCCTCGAGATTTCGGTAGCCGGGGCAGGCTTGTCATCTATTAGATTGGATATGAAAAGGCTGTACATAGAAGATGCGCTGGCTCGTATTTTTGGTCTTGTAGTCGTCTAATAAAATAATGGGCTGCGCGCTTTTGAGCAGTCCCGCTTGAGCGTAGGGTCAAAAGTCATTATACGTTAACTGCTTTGGCCAATATCTCGGCCTCTAGCATCGACAGCCTGTGCTGCAATGGCTGTCGATTCGCGGGGTGGCTGTCGTCGTAGTTTGTAACGATGACATCAGATACATCGCGAACATCCCCAATCGCATTAGTTACTGCTTGATCAATCTCGGGTACGGATTCGTCCCAAAAAACGACATCACACTCATAGTTGAAGTCTTTATCGAGGCCGAATGCACGCCTTGTAATGTTGCTACTTCCAATGATCCCAACAAGAGGCACGTTACCTTGTTTTGCCAAGAAAACCTTTGCGTGCCAGCCCATGCTCGGGATGCGCATCTGGACTGCCGAGAAGCATGGGCACTTGTTCTGAGTCTGTAGCTGAGTGAAAAATGTTGAGTACTGTACCTTCCAGCTATATGAGTACAACCCAAGTGTTGTTACCCGTAGCGGATTGCATTTGCGATGTGATATCAAGTCAAAATCTGCGCCAGCAGAATACTTTGCATCATCTTGAAAGAAGCCGCTGCAAAGGAGTGCGTTGTCCACAATATCCGTTCTCAGTGTGCCAAGAATGGCCGCTCGGAATTTGTTAACCGACCCGGTTTTGCGTAGGAATATAGCAACGCGTCTCATGAGTTCTAGCGTTAAATTGAAGGGCTGGCGTAGCCAGTCACTTTCGAATGTGAGGTTAGATTTCTGTGCACAGTAAGTGCCTTACAAATATCGCAGGCGAGGCATCTGGTGGTTGCGCAAATTCAGAAACGTTGCGGTTAAATTGATCAGCACTATTGCAGAGAAACGCCATGAACTTGGCAAATGACTTGGCTACTCTGTCGTTTGTCGACTTTATGGATTTTAGCTTTTGGAGATCAACTAACCCACTTTTGAAACCAATGTAAATGTCGAACGAATCTCGCTCACGTTTTTGTTTCTGACAACTGTCCATTTTTGTTATGAACATACCTGTGAAATCCACGAGATTGAATTCAACCCCAGACAGGGAAAACGGGGAAAACAGTTTTTCCTCAAACAGTACAACCGAGTTAGGTTGGACAATTGACATCATTTTTTTTACCCGCCGTTCATCCTCGTCAATCGGTATATCAAGATCGAGGTGGTCAACGAACATCGCATCATCGGTGTCACTCATGCGAGGGTGCAATAGATCGACGTTATAGATCAGTCGTTCTGCGCCGACCTGTTTTTCGATAAGAAGCTGAAAAGAGTGTTTTGCCGAGGCAACAAACCCATTCTGGCGGAGCACTTTAATCGACCGAGCTAACGCACCTTCTCGGAAACCATCTTTGAATAGGATGTCTACGTCGAGAGTCCCCGGGTGCGTAATTCCCGACGTGTTCCGTAGGTATGGACACCACCCGCCGATCACAATGTAGTCATTCTCGCCAGAGGATGATAATGCTAGCATTGTTTGAATTAGCAGCTCCTTTGAACCTTCAACGACGGTATTTGCCATGGATAAAGTGATCTGATAAATTTAACGTAAAATTGAGGCGCGCCGCGCTTTAGCGTCGCTCACGTATGAAATGTTAGCGCAGTAATCGGGCTTCAGCCGCAAATCGCCAAAAAGTCGCTCGAAATTTATCATATTAAATCGGCCTGTTACGAGGGGAGACTTAAGAGGCGTCTGCAGTCTCACGGTATGCCTTTGCCTTTTGTTGGTATCCAGTACTCGACATTGCAACCGTCAGAGGATACGAGACACATTAACAACTGCCCACCACAGCTTGGACATCGCTCCATGTCGCAGAAACCAGTGTGATACTCACCTTCGTTAACCGCACAGTCGGGGCACTCTGGGCCGTAGTCGCCAAGGTACTTCTCGCGGCTTAAATACTTGTATCCTCCGTCAGACGGCTGCCTTACGACGGTGTAGCGCTGAGCAACAACAATATCGAACGGGAGACGGCTAGGCAGCTTTTTGCCACGGTATGTAACCCATTCGGCACTAAATTGCGCAAGCAACTCTGCCTCGGTTCGCCATAGCGTCAGATCAATCCGGTCGTGTAGCTCTGCGTCCAGATGCTTGGCGTGAAAGTAGTGCACGAATTCGAAGAGCTCGACAAATACTGAGCGATAGTAATCAGGGTTTATCTCATACTCATGATGCACAATCTTGTTGCGTTGACCTGCAGCACGCTTGATAACACGCTCTTCATTCTCATCAATCTTCACGTTAGCGATGCTCTTTAGACGCTCTAGGCAAAGCGCGAGACTGACGGTGTTCTTTGGATTGTCAATGTCTTCAAAAACCAAGATCGGGTGCTCCTGCTGAAGTACATGCTTCATGAGAAGCTCGAGCCCCTGAATTAGATGCAGGATCGAAAACGACCAGTAATTCTCTACTCGCTTCGCCCGTCGCGAGTTTCGAATTGCCTCGTTGATGAACACGTACGCGTTCTCGAGCAGGGTGACGGTAGCTTGGGGCATATGAAAAGACGCCTAATAAGTTATTAGCCAGACCCACCGGTCTGTACTAAATAAAGCACCCCGCAGCAAGCTGCGGTGTATTAACACCGCTCTCCAAGCTGCTGTCTTTCAGCCAGCCTTCGCCCCAAGGGGACGGGAAATTGAACCCGGATAGATTAAAAATAGTGTGGAATGCATATTTTCGATAACCGCTTGATTCATTTATGCCCCGTGATTTACCTGCCAGTATATGCGCTAAAAGCACGGACGGGGGGGCGAATGACTCCTTCTGGCACGCTGTTGCCTGTCGATATTTGTATCAGACTACTCGCAAGCAGTCACCGGAGCTTTGCCTGTTAAACAAAGGG
>CAYPRR010000074.1:0-4770 GCA_964413245.1 uncultured Gammaproteobacteria bacterium | reverse complement strand
CAGGAAGGGTTACAGTCGGTTTGAACTCCGTATTTATCTAAGCAATAATATATTCCACCAGCCGAACCAGTTTGAGCACAGTTACCGATTGTCACTGAATCGGAAGCTACCTCGGCTGCAACTATCGCTACCGTCATAAACGCCGCCACTTCAATTACACACGGAACTGCGCCAATCCCTAACGTTCCAATAGCGACCGTTGCACAAAATGCTAAACCACCAGTCCCAGCTAAACCCAAAGCAAGATCCGCCATTACTTCTGGTGTCATTATAAATACCTCGCACGATTGACCTGGAGGGGCTAGACCGCAAGGATCGGCTTCACAAACAGCTGACAGTAAAGGAAAAGTATCGTTTGTCTGAAAATCATCAACTTCATTATTAAGTGCAATATTATTACCCTGAATCTTAGCCCAAACTTTGTCATACATCCGGCAACTAATACTATCTTCTGCTTTTGCGTCGGATATCAGCAAATCGCAATCTAAATTATCACCAGGACTCAATCCGCCCGGCCAAACAAACTCAGCACAGGAATCTGCTTGCGTTATATCCGCTGCAGATGCATCAAAATACTCACAAAAATATTTCTCTCCATCACTAGGATCTGGATCTGAAAAAAGTAATTGTGAACAGGTACTTGCAGATGGTGGTGGAGCGTCTGGATTCGGAGCATAGGTTGGCGACAAGATATCGTTATACGATTGGTTACAGCTAACGCAAGCAAAGCCATTTACCGCAGAGGCTACAGCCATGCAAGTCTCAATAGCACCGCTACAAGTCGAATATGTGCAACTGGCACCAACAGCAAGCGTAGTTTCACCACCACCGATATAACCTTCGACTGAAGTTACCGTTCCTGAATTACCACACGTGGTATCTGCAGTTACTGGAGCAATTGTGATTCCATAAGCGCTCATCATTTCACACGTTGAGTTTGGATCCAGAAAAACCACAGTGCGGACCTGCGGAACACGTAAATTATGTAAAGTAACCAGATCAGGATCAATTAAATTCATGATCGCAAAAGTAAACATCAATAAAACCATTCCAATAACAGCATTTTTAATTCTATCTTTAGCCTGAGTCACTTTTCCACTTTCACCATGAGCCAGTGCATATTGCAAACCACCTATCATGACAATCACAATAGCCAGCAAAGCACCGGCTGGAATAATCCAGTTATAAATTGCATTGAGATATTCCGGTAAATCGTTAGCAGTTGTTAAATCGTCAATAGCCACGCTAAGTGTGATTGGTGGCATTGGCTTATAACAAAAACCTTCACCAGAAACGCATGAGTTCCTCTGCCCACCCCACTCAAAAGCCATTTCTGACGTTCCTAAATCAGTAGATGCTTGCGTAGTACATTCGTACTCGGTCCAGCACAACTGATTATTCTCTGGCTTAGTAATATCTTGTGCATCCGTATAACAACCCAACACAGCATAACCATCTGTGCTATCACAAGCCGATTGGCAGCTGGTAACTGAATCTAGCACACCGATATTCATGGCTCCATCAGATGTCTTACAATAACAAGAACAAATCGTGCTTGAGCTTGTTGTTGTAGTAGTTGTCGTAGTTTGTGCCCAAACAAAAGACGGCGCCAATACCACTAATAGCGAAAATAATATAATAAAACGTTTCATACTCACATATTGTATCATCGTGGTATGATTGTTGACGAACAGGCCCACTTTTGATAGTCTATTGCCACTATGATTTTAAATATCATTCAATTGATTTTAGCTGGCTTGCTCTCCGCGATGGTGCTTATGCAGTCTCGTGGCGCTGGTCTTGGCTCAGCCTTTGGTGGCTCGGGCAACGTCTTCCGCACTCGACGCGGTTTAGAAAAAAAACTACAAGTTACAACGGTCGTTGTTGCTATTCTCTTCTTTGGTACAGCGCTCTGCAATGTTTTATTCGATCTGTAAATTGACGTCACCGGGTAATCTCATCAGGTTGCCCCAATAACATGTCGATTAAAAATACATTTTCAAAATTTTTCACATCTAGTCGCGCTAAACGTGCCGACTCTTCTCTTGCTGTTTCTCAAGTTATCTCCGCCAGAAAAATGCGTAAACTTCCAACCATCACCCAACTACGTCATCTTCCGGAATTACTTTCATCAATCGAAAAGAAAATCGCACTAGTCGGAGTCTGCTTACTGGCGGTTGGCGGATTATTGCTTGGCACTCGTCTTTGGAACGCAGGACGAAGTATTATTCCCGCGGTCGGTGGAGAATACACAGAAGGATTAGTCGGTACCCCACAACTCATCAATCCAATCTACGCTATCAGCTCAGATGTCGACACGGACTTAGAACGCTTGATTTTCAGTGGCTTGATGAAATACGATCCGGCCAAAGGATTGGTCTTAGACCTTGCAGAATCTTATCAAATCTCGGACGATCACAAAATATATACTTTCGTATTGCGCAATAACGCACAATGGCATGATGGATCACCAGTAAAAGCTGAGGATATTATATTTACCATCAACGCCATTCAGAATCGCGAGTATCGTTCACCCCTATTTGTTAGCTGGAGTGGAGTAACTGCAGAACAAATTGATGATCACACGGTTCGTTTTACACTCTCTGAACCATTTGCTCCATTCTTATCGCTTAATACTGTTGGTATTTTACCTGCCCATATTTGGCAGGATATAAACCCGGCTAATGCTGAGTTAACCGATCTCAATAAAAAACCAATAGGGTCTGGACCATACCGATTTGAAAAATTATCTAAAGATACAAAAGGTACCATAAAAAGCTATTCATTGAAGCGAAATGCGGATTACTATGGTGGCAACGTATACATTGAACGTCTGCATTTTAAATTCTATGGTGATAATTCCGAGGCACTAACCGCGCTTAAAAATCGCCAGGTTGAAGGAATCGGTTTTATACCATTAGAAGAGACCGTTTCTTTAGCCCACGATCGTGACCTACAAATATTTTATCCTTCCCTTCCACAATACACTGCGGTTTTCTTTAACCAGAAGCGTCAGCCAAACTTATCTGATATTCTGGTTCGAGAGGCCTTAACTTTAGCAACTGATAAAAATACTATAATTAAAAAAGCGCTTTTTGATCATGGTCAAGCTATTAATTCTTTCATTTTATCTGGCGCAATTGGGTATTATCCAGACATCAAAAAAATTAATTTTGATTTACCTGGCGCTCAAGGTCGGTTGGATTCTGCGGGTTGGGTAGTTCCAGAAGGCGGATCAATTAGAAAAAAAGGTGAAGCTGAGTTAACGCTGGAATTAGTCACATTAGACGCACCAGAACTAGTAGCAACAGCAAATGAATTGCGAACACAGTGGCAACTAGCCGGAGTTCAGCTTAATGTAAAAATCGTTACACCGGCCCAATTCCAAAATGAAATTCTAAAAAATCGTTCTTACGATTTAGTTCTTTCTGGTGAGCTTTACGGCATTGATTCTGATCCATATGCTTTCTGGCATTCCTCCCAAGCCAGCTACCCCGGCCTAAACCTAGCCCAATATACCAACCGTAAATCAGATGAAGCTATTGAAAAGGCCCGTTCTACTACCAATAATGATGAGCGCGGAATTGCCTATAAGGAGCTTCAAGATCAAGTCTCAGAATCTATTAGCGCTATCTTCCTCTATCAGCCAAACTATTCTTACGTGATCACTAAAAAGGTTCAAAACGTTAACATCTCGCAGATCATCTCTCCAGCTGATCGTTTCGCCAATATCAATACCTGGTACCTAAAAACCAAAAAAGTCTTCAAAACCGATGAAACAGCTGAAGTAGTGCCATAATTGACGATTTTAGCAAAAAATGCTATTCTTCGGCCAAGTTAGTGAAGTGGCGAGTGTAATAAATTTATTCAGGGCTAGGAGACAGCTGAGCACAGCCGAGGCGTACTGATAGGTACGGTGAGGCGGAGCGGAAGATGACGACAACGCCATGGATAAATTTAATAGCGAGCTCATTTGGGCAAGTGGCGGAATTGGAATACGCGTACGTCTCAGAAGCGTATGTCGAAAGACTTGAGGGTTCGAGTCCCTCCTTGCCCACCAGCGAGTTGTAAAATCGAATTTTCTTGAGTGCCTCGAGATGAACCGATTGTCCAACTCTTAATTAAATAATTTTTTGATCGCGCTTTTTAATTGCGCGACGATTCCATTCTTATGGTAGAGAAGAAAGCTCCAGCCCGTCGACCTTTTTTTAAGAAACCCGTAACAGCCACAGCACAGGGCGCGATCAATCGCACCCCAACGGCGACCACGCCAGCCAAAACCACCACGCTCGGCCCAGCCGATGATTGCGTGCGAGTCATGGTTTTAGGCGGACTTGAAGAAGTCGGTCGTAACTGCACATTAATTGAATACAAAAACGATATCATAATCGTTGATTTGGGTTTGCAGTTCCCAGACGAAGATATGCCAGGCGTTGACTACATCATTCCAAACATGACCTATCTCAAGGGTAAGGAAAAGAATGTTCGAGGCGTGATCATCACTCACGGTCACTACGACCACATCGGCGCTATTCCGCACACTGTTCCCTACATCGGCAATCCACCAGTTTACGCCTTGCCTGTGGCCGCAGGTATCATCAAAAAGCGTCAGGATGATTTCCGTAGCGCTCACGTTAACGTTAAAGTGATCACTATTGATTCGGAACTTCAGCTCGGCGCCTTCAAGGTCCACTTTTTCCACATCAACCACAACATTCCAGACTCGGCTGGAATTATCATCGAAACACCGCACGGCACGATTTGTCATAC
>CAYPRR010000073.1:0-4956 GCA_964413245.1 uncultured Gammaproteobacteria bacterium | reverse complement strand
ATCGGTCCCAGTTACGGGGCCGATATTTTTTTGTAATTTATTTACACTCCCATGCCGCCGTAGAACTGACGTGGTGGACGTGGCTTGCCACTGTTTGGTCGACGGCTTCCGCTACCTCCACGACCGCCACTGGCGCTAGCGCCTCGGCTTGGAGGAGCCGATGGGCGTGATGTTGGACGGGCTCCCGAAGTTGGGAATGGTCGTGAAACTGGGCGGGAAGTGGCTGGTGTGAACGGGCGGGAAGCTGGTCGTGGGGTGGCTGGCGTGAATGGTCGACCAGTTGACGTGCCACCAGATGATGGTCCAAACGATCGTGGAGCCGGGCGGCTGGTAGGCTTGCCCAACGTAGCTCTTTGAGCGAAGGTGGGTCGGCTGCCACCTCGACCAAAGCTTGGGCGAGAGTTGGAGCGAACTGGCACCACGTCGCGCTCAACATCAACAACAGCACGATGTGGAGGCAATTCTGGTGTTGGTTTGATTGGTAGTTTGATACGGACTAAGCGCTCGATTTGAGCGACATCGCGACGTTGATCTGGTGTGCAGAAGGAAATGGCCTTACCAGATTTTCCGGCGCGAGCTGTTCGACCAATGCGGTGAACGTAATCTTCGGCAACGTCAGGTAGGTCAAAGTTAACGACAAGTTCAATACCGGTCACATCGATTCCACGAGCAGCGATATCGGTGGCCACTAAGACGCGATACTTACCGGAACGGAAACCTTCCAAGGCTTCACGACGCTGGTTTAACGAACGGTTAGAGTGAATTTCGGCGCTCTTGTGACCCATGGCGCGAACCGTGGCGGCAATTTTCTTAGCACCATGTTTGGTACGGGAGAAAACGAGCACGGTGCCTTTATATTCGATCAACAATTTTTCGAGCAAGCGAAGTTTATCGTTTCGTCCAACCATGAAAAATTCCTGGTCAACGCGATCAGAAGCCGTTCCAGCGCGAGCAATTTCTACACGCAACGGTGTTCGCATATACTTGGCGGCCATCAAGGAGATAGCGGCTGGCATCGTTGCCGAGAACAACAGTGTCTGACGTTCTTTTGGTACCTTTTCTAAAATTCTATTAATTTGAGGAGCAAAACCCATGTCGAGCATGCGATCAGCTTCATCTAAAACGAGCACACTGACATCGGTTAACTGGATGGTTTTCTGCTCCAAGTGATCGATCAAACGACCAGGTGTGGCCACGATGATGTGTGGCTTCTGGCGAAGTAATTTGATCTGCACACCCATTGGCGCGCCACCGATCAAAACAGCCGTGCGAAGACCAAAACCAGCACCAAGTTTTCGGACGGTTTCGTCAACCTGCAAAGCGAGCTCGCGAGTTGGCAAAAGAACTAAACCTTTACCTTTCACGGCGGCTAGGCGCTGAAGCATTGGAATAGAAAAAGCAAGTGTTTTACCAGTACCGGTTTGAGCGATACAGATCAAATCTTGTCCCTGAATACCAACCGGAATCGCCTTCATCTGAATTGGCGTTGGGACGGTATATTTAAGTTTTTCTAAAATGGTGAGCAGGTCAGGTGCAATACCTAAACCATAAAAAGAAGCTGCAGTCGTAGGAGTATTCTCCATAATTTGTGTTACGACCCGATGGCTACTGGTCGTAAGCACGCTCCGACAAGAGTTTCGAGTCTAAGGCCAAGGGGCCGATTTATAAGTGGTAAAGATACATGAAATGAGCCTTAGTGTCAATTTTTGGCCAATAAATCTAGGCTTTCTTGTGCTTTAAGCCAAAGATTTTCCAGTTTGACTAGCTCTTCGTCAATCTCTTTTAACCGAGTTGCTTTGGCTGGGGCATAGTCAGTTGGATTCTCAAAGAAGTAGGCTAAAATCAAGCTTTTCTCTGCATCGAGCTTATTAATGTCTTTAGTTAGTTTTTCCTGATGACGTTGGGCTTCTTTGATTTTTAGTCGTCGTTCAGCGCGTTCGACACGTTCAGCGTTTGCCTCTTCGGTCGTAGAGTGGTCGGGCGATGAGACTGATTCGTGTTCTAAGATCTCCGCCAAATCATTCACATATTCCTCATACGTCCCAGCAAAATGTCGTACCTTGCCGTTTCTAATCTCGTAGATTTGATCGGCTAGGGCATTCACGAATGTTCGAGCATGAGAAACGAAAATAACGGTGCCACCATAATTTTTCAGTGCCAAGGCTAGTGCTTCGGCCGTTTCGACGTCTAAATGGTTGGTTGGTTCGTCGAGCAATAAGACGTTATGCTCATGGAGCAAAATTCCAGCCAAACATAATCGAGCTCGTTCACCACCGGACAACACGTTAGTCTTTTTTTCCAAATCGTCTTGTTTAAACAGGAAGTTTCCAGCCATCATCAGGATTCGTTCAGCTGGTGCGGCTTCCGGTGCCAATCGAGTTAAATATTCGATGACGGTTTCGCCGGGCATCAAAGTAGCATCGGTTTTCTGATCGTAGTAGCCAATGTCAGCGCGGTGCCACCACTTATAATCGCCAGAGAGGGGCGGTAGAATGCCGGCTAACGTTTTAAGTAGTGTTGATTTTCCCCGACCGTTTTCACCAACAATGACAATTTTTTCACCGCGTTGAAAAGCGAAGGTTATATCGCTAGCAATAACTTTTTCGCCGTAACCAACAGACATCTTGTCAGCTCGAACGGCCACACCACCAACAAAATGTGGCGTTGGTATGACGATTTTCGTCGTTGCTAAATCAGCAGCCAAGTTTTTAATTTGGTGGCGAAGTTTAGCGATATGTTTGATTTTACTTTGAGCGCGTGAAGCTTGACTAGCCTTGAATTGAAAGCGGTTCACGAACTCTTGATGGTGACTGATTTCACGGGCAAGTTTTTTGTTTGATCGTAAGCGGTAATTTTTTTGATCTTCTTTCCAAACTAAATAATCATCAATCGGTCCGTCGTATTCTACTAATTCGCCACGTTCGATTTCATAAGTGCTAGTACAAGTGTTTTGCAAGAACTCACGATCGTGGGCCGTCAAAATGAAACTGCCATCGTATTCGGCTAAGAAGCGTTCCAGTAACATTAAAGTGTTCAAGTCTAAATAGTTGACCGGTTCGTCGAGCATTAAGAAATTTGGCTTTGGCAAAAGCATGGCCACGATTTTGACGCGCATTTGATAACCTCCTGAAAGCTGATTTGGTGGTAGCGCTAATTCGACTGTTTTTAAACCGAATCGTGCTGCCAGCTTACGTACTTCCCAAAGTGGTTCGCCAGACAACGATTCCAAATAAGCCTCGGTTGTAATGTCTCCTGGTAAGACTTCGTGCTGTTTAACCACGCCAATTCGTGTCCAAGGTAGAAACGTCACTTCACCAGCATCAGTTTCTTCGGAGCCAACAAGAATATTTAGTAGGGTTGATTTACCGGCGCCGTTTCGACCGATCAAGGCAATCTTTTCGCCTTCAGAAACTAAAAAAGACAGGTCGCTAATGACCACCTGTCGTCCATAGGACTTACCGAGCTTTTTTACCTCTAAGAGTGGACGTGACACGGCAGAACGATATAACATGAGAGAACTCTATGCAATTACCTAAACGTCATCGCGAGGAATTACGTGAACAATCAGTGGTTCATGATAACTACATCACCCAAGATAAGATTGATCGCTTAAAGGCGAATCTTGATTACATGATCAATACTGAACGACCAGAAGTCCTGGCTGAAGTTCAGCGTACCCGTGAGATGGGGGATTTGTCTGAAAATGCCGGTTATCAGATTTCGAAGGCGAGATTACGTAGTATTGATGCTAAGACGATGTCGATTCAGGATCGAATTAAGCAGGCGATCGTTATTGAGGAAGGAGCTGGTTCAGGGACTATTCGCATTGGCTCAACGGTGAAGCTGGAGTTCAATGGTCAAACAGTTGTTTATCAAATTTTAGGAAGTCAGGAATCTAGTCCGTTAAAAGGGAAGATCTCGCACTTGTCGCCATTGGGGCGAGAGCTGATCGGTCATGTGGCTGGCGATATCGTAACCATCGAAGCCCCAAACGGCCCAATCAACTATAAAATTCTAGAAATAAACTAAACGTAAACGAAAAAAATAGCCCACCGAAGTGGACTATTTTTTGTAATGCGATCAATTAAGCGCGCATGACGTTGACGGCGCGAGGACCCTTCTCGGACTGTTCAGTCTCGAAGGAAACCACATCGCCGACCTGGAGCTCGTCGAACTGGACGTCGATCAAGCCAGAAAGGTGGAAGAAGACATCCTTGGATTCACCGTCTGGGGTGATGAAGCCAAAGCCTTCTCGCAAGCTTTTGATTTTACCGGTCATAATGGATATTATGTTAAGGTTTGTGAATTATCTGCAAATTTAGCCACTCTCAGGGAAATTCGACAGATTTCCACGCTGGGGTGTTGTTTTGCCAGACAACTATAGCAGAAAGCACAAAAAAAGTCAATGACTTATCCTCAATAGTCGCTATTTAAAGCGATTAAGGCTACACTCCACAAATATGATGCCAGCTGAATTTTTTACTAGTACGGTTAAACTCTCGGAACTTCCAACTGATTACCAACCACAAATCGCTATGGTTGGTCGATCTAACGTTGGAAAATCGTCGATGATTAACCATCTAACTCACCAGAAAAATCTGGCGAGAGTTAGTTCTGGACCGGGGCGAACGCAAACCATCAACCTGTACCATATTGATAGCCGTTTCTTTTTAGTTGACTTGCCAGGTTACGGCTACGCTCGAGCTTCTAAAGAAAGCCGTTTAGTTTTCTCCGAGATGATTCATGATTATTTGGCTTTTACTCGTCAGCTCCGATTGGTATTACTGATTATTGATGCACGTATTCCGTTGTCTGATTTGGATACTCGAATGATCGCTTGGCTCTCAAAAAAAACGATACCGTTTGTGATCGTGATGAATAAAATGGATAAATTGACTGGTGCCGAAGCTCGAAAATTAAACGCTGAACTTGAAGCGAAATATCCAGGCGTTAATC
>CAYPRR010000072.1:0-4989 GCA_964413245.1 uncultured Gammaproteobacteria bacterium | reverse complement strand
TTCTTGACTGCAGCCACCCGTAGGTGTCTGGGCAGTATCTCAGTCCCAGTGAGCCAGGTCGTGCTCTCACACCTGGTACCCGTCATAGCCTTGGTGGTCCTTTACACCGCCAACTAGCTGATAGGACATAGGCCTTTTTCGAACCGGCGGACCTTTCATCCCGACGTTTACCGTCGGGACAATATCGTGTATTAGCACAAGTTTCCCTGTGTTATTCACGAGTTCGAAGTAAGTTACCAATGCGTTACGCTCCCGTTTGCCGCTAATACTAACTTGATGTAATCGCGTTAGTATCCGCTCGACTTGCATGCCTTAGACACGCCGCCAACATTCATCCTGAGCCAGGATCAAACTCTCAGTAAAACAATCTTTCTAACTCCCGAAGGAGCTTCGAAGGATTCAGTTATTAACATTTTGGTTGATAGACGTTGTAATCACATAATCGTGAAAACTCTTCTGAATTTATGGTTGATATTCAATTGTGAATGATCGTGGCCGTGTATTTGTCTCGGCGAGCGGTACTTTAACCCATGTAGAAAATACTGTCAAGAAGAAACTAGAGGGCACGGAAGGCTACCGTGTCCTCTAGTTTCTCACAAAAAAACGCCCTCGAAGCCGGGTGGCAACGAGGGAAGAATTTTGGCCCGTTTAGACGGCAGAACGTCTGTAGCGGGACGGCTTCTTATTCGGCTCTTTTTTTACCGCCCTGTGATCTGCACTGATCACCAATCCTCGGCCACATCGCCTAATCACTTCGTAGTGAAACAATGCACCAGAAAGGAGAAAAACATTTTCTTCGTTGTCATTTCTCCAGGCGAACGGTTTGATCGCATCAGCGACGAAAGCCTCTATAGCCGAATTGGATACGAAAGCATCTTGCTGGCGTATGTTGGCGAGGCAACGTTGAGCTAACGCCAGACCAAGGCAGTACTCATGGCGAGTCTCTACCAGATTGTTCACCCGACACTCACTCGAAATCTCCGTCGGGTGCATTGCGTCGTAAACTGCCACGTGTCGCCAGGCCCGCGGGTGAATCCAGTTCCAGCCACTCGTTGCTTTGCTGAGCAACGGGATTTTTGGGGTGGTTGGCAGACCGATAAAGATTTTACGGTTCTGACGAATCTCGGCTAGCATCGGGGCGAACCCACGATCAGCAGAGACGAAGAGGAACGGGACACGGACATCGACCGTATGATTACGCCTCGTCATCACTTCGATCATCCACGGATCAACTTGGTCTTTCCCGTCGACGAGCGGAACGTCAACTATAAAAAAGTTCATTTTTCGGCACTCAGACAGCAACTTTAAGCAATCCGACGGATGGTTCTTTCTGAACATAGTTACGTTCAGGTAGATGTAGACCCGACTTGGGTTTTTGCCAACCGTCATCGCCATTTCCCAAAGGTGGTGAAGGTGAGCATGCACATCAGTTAGACCATCGAAGACATTCCGTCCTGCCAGGTACAGATTCATCCAGTCAACGTAAACTTCTACGTCGCTGGCGGTTGACCGTTGTAGCCAAAGATTAGAACTCAAAGAACACCTCAGTTGTAGGAAGGAACGAGCGATCAAGATAGCCGAAAATCGGTTAAATGTCAATCATGTGTGGTACCAGATGCCACGGAAGCTTGCCGTGGCATCTGGTACCAAAGCGAAAAAAATACGGCCCGAGCACAGATGTGCAGGGGCCAGGGGTCAGCCGACGGACGGCTTGCCGATTTTAGCGATGGCATCGAGGATCAGCTCGCTGGTGCCTTTCATGGCGCCGAGCTTGATGCGGAGTTCTTCGATCGCCAGAGTATTGACTTCGGCTTTGAGCGAATTGATTTCGGTGATGCGGGCCAGCTGCTGATCTTTCAGCGCCGAAGCGATCCTGCCTTCGGCACCTGATTGGTGCGAGAGCGTCGAACCTGCGAACTTGTCTCCGTAGCTGGTCCAGATCGCTTCCAGCAGACGCAGACGGCGCACTTTCGGAGCATGCTCACGAAGAGCTAGTTCTAGATCGGCTTCCAGACCGGTGATGGTCATGCTGAGCTGATCGAGCTCAGTCGTCAGATCTGCTCGCAGGTCAGCGTCTTCTTGTGAGAGGGGCGCTGGTTCCGGTGCTGGCATCGGTTCAGTCGGCTGATCTTCGGTGGCCGGAGCTGCGGTCGTGGTCGATGCCGTAGGGGCCGATCCAGGTATCGGCCCGGTGGCTGGCGGTTCCTCGATCGGTGCGGCCGAAGTGGGAGCGGTGGCTGAAGTCGAGACTACTTCCGATGCGACCGACAGAGCCGGAGGCGCTTCTCCAGTTGCCGGCGTGGGTGGCGGGTCGTCAGAAGTCGCAGTTGTTGGATCTGATGGCTTAGCTGTCGTACTCGACGACGGCTTCACCAGCTCGACCACTGCACTGGTTCCTGTGAAGTACTTCTTCCCGTACGCCGGACGGTACTGCGATGGGTTGGTTATTGATTTCAACTTTCCGCCAACGACTTCCAAAAGTCCGTCTCGCTTCAGCTGGAACAGAACGCTTTTGGCGTTGTAATTTAGTTTCTTAGCTTCGTACATTTGTTGCAAATCGGTAGTCGTGAACCGATTTGCAGGCCTATTTGCTGCGAACTGGATGATCACTTGGAGCGCCAGGTACATTCTAGGGGCGATTTGAATCAGTTCATTTGACGACGACATCGGATTCTCTGGTTTGGATGTTGGCTGATCGGTTGGTGGTGTCACTGGCGATTGTGGTGGAGGCGTCGGCACCGGAGTTGCATCTTCAGTTGCCGGCGTAGGGAGTGGGTCATTTGGAGTTGCGGCCGGCGGCTTTGGTAGCTTGACGATGGTTGCGGGTGGAATCGGCGGTTGCTTTGGCTTGGATGGCTGAACTTTTGTTGGTGGCGATTCTTTGACTAGCACAGTCTTCGTCTTGGTGTTGATCGTCAAGAAGTGACTGTCACCAAACGCTCGTTCGCCAGCATCCCAGTGGCTGAGCAGGCACTGCGCTTCGGCATCACCCAGCACCGGCGCCCTTGGCCCAATGAGCCGTTCCGGATTCGGCGGCAGAGAGCTTTCGTTGATCACGTAGCCATCGAGCGATGTATCGAACTTGACCCAGCCACCTGCGACCAATTCACGAAGCGTCCTGTGAGGAGTAGCGGTCATGAGTCGGCTACAGATGGCCTGGATCAGGAGCGCTGGCAATGTCTCCCAACCCTTCAGTTCCTTCACCCTGATGGCGAACTGTAGCGCTGCGTACTGAAGCGTGGTCATTTGAAGCGGTCGGCGGTCGGTGGACATGGAGACTCCGGTCTGAAGATGAAGCAGGCTGATTTTGTCAGATGAAGTTGGGAGTGTCAACCTTGGTAACTAGTGACAAATGCTCCAGATTGATGAAATGTTGAAATTGTTGGATTAAAGTACTTTGTTGAAGTTATTGATTAATTATAAACATTTTCAACAAGGCGAAGCCGATTCAATAATTTCAACAGTAGCTAGAACGGATAGCACGGTTACTCGTTCCAAAAAAAAATCGGCCCAGGCACACGGAGTGCGAGGGCCAGCTGGTCAGTCGGCCAAGAGGTAGCTGATTCTGTCAAACGCCGGATGGTTATAATCAATCTTAATTTTGATATTTCCATATTTATCGAATTGTTGTTCGATTACCAGGTAATATTCTAATGCTCGAAGGTAGTACCACCATGCACTCTCTGGAAGGTACGAAAGACACTGATGACGAAGTCTGTTCCGTACTGCTTCTAAAACGTCATCAAGGCAGTAGCAAGTTGGTAAGGACTTTAGCGTTTCTAGAATTGGTGCGAGCACACCCCATGTTTTTATAAAGTCTGGTAATCGTTTTTTTGTGAACTCAACGTAGCTTTGGTCTGGGCACACATGCGGACATAGCGCATCGTAGAGCGCCATGTGTCGCCAACTCAGTCTATCTATCCAGTGCCAGCCGACCGCTGTACGTGAGATGCTTGGTAGTTTATTTTGGGTCGGAAGCCCGGAATAGATCGGTCGATGTTCACGAACTAAAGTGATCACTGGGATGAAATGTTTGTCTGCGGTGACCACTAAGAATGGAATTGTGCGGTCTGGGAAGCGATTCAGTTGGAGCATGTCTTCGATCATTACAGCATCTACGTTATCTCGCCCGTCTTTTTGTGGGACGTGGATAACATTAGCGCCACAGGATCGAGCCGTTAGGCCCAATTCCATGTAGTCGATGAGATTGTATTTTTTGAAATCCCCAGTTTCCAGGTAGATAACCATATGTACGTTGTTACCAATTTCTCTGGCAACTCTGTAGATATTTTCCAAAGTTTTCTTTGTCGAGAAGTTGCCTTGGTAGATGTCGTCTGCGCTCATGATGATATTAGTTGCATCTACGAAGACGCATACATCGCGTTCTGGGGTTTCTGGCCAGGAAGAAGGAATGAGCATTGGAGTTCTCTTTGTGATGGTTGATGTAAATGAACAAGTAATAAAATTAGCCGAAAATCGGCTAAATGTCAATTGTAGTTAGCTTGTAGCTGGTGGCTTGTAGATTACTAATAACAATAAAAAAAGAACGACCAATGGTGATTTGGTCGTTCTGGAATCGATCTATTCAGTTTTTGAGTGCTCCAGTCTCCAGGCTTCGATCTTGGCGTGATCGCCGGAAAGTAACACAGCCGGGACAGATAATTTTTTTGCTTTTTTTAATAGTCCGGTTTTCATTTCGTAGACTTCTGGTTTTGTGTATTGCGGATATTCCAACTGACCTTCGACGGTGTGAGATTCGGCTTCGAGTGATTCAGCTTTTCCGAGTACGCCAGGAATAAGTCGAGCCACAGCATCGATCATCACGAGGGAAGGGAGTTCGCCACCGGTTAGAACATAGTCACCGATCGAAAGCGATTCGTCGGCGATATATTCTTCGACTCGACCATCAACTCCTTCGTAGCGACCGCAGATAAAAATTAGCTGATCATATTTGGAAAGTCGTACAGCATCAGCTTGAACAAATTTTTT
>CAYPRR010000071.1:0-5136 GCA_964413245.1 uncultured Gammaproteobacteria bacterium | reverse complement strand
TGTCACCGATAGTGGTGAGTTTAGCTTCAAATGGGGCTTCGCCTTTTTTAAAGATTCCATCCACTGTCCAATATTCATCTTGCTTGAAGGCTTGGCGTTCACGTTCGCGCTCCACGATTAAACGTACAGCGACGGATTGTACACGTCCGGCAGAAAGACCACGACGAACTTTATTCCAAAGTAATGGCGACAATTCATAACCAACTAAACGATCTAAAATACGACGAGCCTGTTGAGCGTGCACCAACGGCATTTCAATGTGGCGTGGATGTTTCAAGGCTTCGTCGATGGCGTGCTTGGTGATTTCGTGAAAGGTGATGCGTTTGGCTTTTACTGGGTCGATCCCCAAAACTTCGGCGATGTGCCAGGCGATAGCTTCTCCTTCGCGGTCTTCATCAGTCGCTAGGTAGATTTCATCAACGCCTTTAGCGGCTTGTTTTAAATCTTGAACTTTAGCTTTTTTATCAGCTGGAACTTCGTAAGTTGGCTTAAAGCCGTGATCAACGTCAACGCCGGTTGTTTTCTTTGGGAGGTCGCGGATATGGCCAAAAGAGGAAACCACCACGTAGGCCGAACCTAAGAATTTCTTAATGGTTTTGGCTTTGGTAGGTGACTCAACGATGAGTAATTGGGACATAGAAAGCGAATTCAAGATTTACGGTACTGATTTACGGATAGTACGAATATACGGATTACAGATTGTACTGATATTAATAAATTAATTAATTTCCCATCCGTAATCCGTATATCAGTAACATCTGTACTTCCGTAACTATACCTGTACTTCAGGCGTTAGTAGAAGGCAAAACGCCTATTTTGTCAAAGGGAAGCTGGTTTGATTAGCAATAATTTCTTCTTCGGTGATCCAGTTTTCACGCATTTCACCGGACAGATAAAGTGAGCCAGTCACCACGATTGGTTGGTTTTTGGCGATCTTTTTAACATGGGCTAGGGCTTGGCTGTGATCTAGGAAGAAGCCTGCCCGTTTGGCTTTGGAGACATCAGCGAGCAAAGTGGCGGGATTAGCGGCTTTACGGAAGGTGGTGTCAAAGCGGGTGGTCGTGATAGTTTTAGCGACTGGCTGTAAAAGTTTGATCATCCCGATGGCATCTTTGGTGGCCGTGCAACCAAAAATAATGTGAACTGGTTGGCCGATGGTTTTAATGAGATCAACGGTCGTCTTCATCTTGGCGAGGTTGTGGGCGCCGTCTAGAATAATCAGTGGCTTAATCTGCATGCTTTCAAAGCGACAAGGCAACGGTCTGGAAGTCTCTAAAGCTTTAGTGATAACCTCTGGGGAGACGCCAACTTCTAGTGCGGCTGCTTCAGCGAGCGCAGCGTTATGCTGTTGGTGACGACCAAATTCACTGCGAACTTTTTTAGCACTTGGAGGATTTACAAAAAATAGGGCGGCATCTTTTTCTACTGCTTCACGCATGAATATTTTTTTGAGTGCTGGTCGAGTTTCACCACAAAAAACCATGCCACCTTTTTTAATAATGCCGGCTTTTTCGCTAGCGATATCGGTCAGTGCTGTGCCTAAAATTTCAGTGTGGTCTTTATCGATGTTGGTGATGACGGCAACTCTTGGCGTTAAAATAATATTAGTGGCATCAGAACGACCGCCACAACCGGTTTCTAGTACGCACCATTTGGCGCCGGCTTGGACAAAAGCATAAAAAGCTAAACAGGTCGAAAGTTCAAAAAAAGAGAGTTCGTCTGGTTCTTGGGCCAGCATTTTTTCGTAAGTCGCGATCAATTCATTGATTGATTTCGCAAGTAATTTTGGATCGATTAATTTGTCGTTGACTCGGAAACGCTCTAAATAAGTAGTGGTGTGTGGCGAAGAATAGCTAGCGACCGCTTTGCCATCAGCCAATAAAATTTCGTGCAAATAATTCACTACTGATCCTTTCCCACTGGTACCAGCAACGTGAATGATTTCTAATTTCTTTTCTGGGTTACCCAAGGCCGATAAAAGCGAACGAACTCGATCGAGCGAACGAGCTAACTCCCTTGGAGAATCAGAATAATTATGCACCTGCAAATTATTGAGTGATAACAATTTTTTGTAGGCGGTTTGGAATTCTGTTGACATAACGATGTGGCCGTTAGTCGTGGTGTTATGTTCAGAGAAAGTCGTATCCGGGCCGACTTTCGAGGAATATAACGCCACGGCCAGGCGAAGGTGAGTTATGTTAATGAAGATAACTTTTTGGCCAGGCGAAGGTCAGCTATATTGAAGCGCTTTCTTCTGGAGAAGATATCAGCCTCCCAATCGTTCGGGCCCGTTGACCGACCGTCGGCATTTAACACTGTGACGTAAATAGAGGTATCCGACGGTGGAGCAACGGGCAGATCCGAACTCATTCGATGCTAATATTTTCTCCAGACTTCGCTTTCACTAATTAATTAATTAATTAATTAATTAATTCTGCGAACCCTCCCCCAGTTATGGGGGAGCTGGAGGGTAAGAAGTTATGCCAGTATATAGTAGTTGCCACTCAGCTGGCGAGCGTGGCCCTGGACTTCCATGATCATCAAGGTTTTGATGGCTAGCGCTGTGGTTAACTTAGTTTCGCGGATGATTTCATCTAGATGCATCGGATTGGCGTTGAGTAGCTGCAGTATAGCTGATTCTTCCGGATTCTGTGGTTCGTAGGTAGCCTTGTTGATAATTGGATTGCTCGGACTAATGGCGAAAGCATCGAGTATGTCTTGGGCGCAAGTGATCACGCCAGCACCATTTTTGATCAGTTGATTGGTGCCTTCAGAGGTTGGGGAGTTGATCGGCCCGGGTACAGCATAAACATCACGTCCTTGATCGAGCGCACAACGAGCGGTGATGAGCGAACCAGATTTCAGCGCTGCTTCAATGACGAGTGTGGCTTGTGAGAGTCCACTGATCACGCGGTTGCGAATTGGAAAATGATTTTTGAGACTGGGGACTGCTGGTGCGAATTCGCTAATGACGGCGCCGCCGTGTTCTACAATTTGTTGTGCTAAGTAGCGTTGTCGACTGGTACCGATATTTTGTAGGCCTGAAGCGAGTACAGCCACGGTTAAGCCGTTGGCTTCAAGAGTGCCGGTGTGCGCTTGTTCATCAACACCGTAAGCCAGACCGCTGACAATCACCAAACCAGCCTTGGCTAAATCACGCGAAAAATTTCTGGCGTTCTGCTCGCCGTATGGTGTGAGATGACGTGAGCCGACTACGGCTAGATGTGGCGTAGCGTTCGGTGGCAATCGGCCTTTAATAAACAGGACGGCTGGTGGGTCGTAAATATTTTTAAGTCGGTCTGGGTATTCATCATCTTGTACTGTCATTGCCTGAATATTATTTTTGGCGAGTCCAGCCATGATTGACTCTGGGTTGATATCTTGGCGGAGATGAATGAAGCCATCTGTCACCGTTGGCGAAAAACCAATCGCTAATAATTCGTTGCGATCAGCTTTCCAGGCCAATTCCATATCACCAAAACGCGCAAAAAGACGGGCCAACGCTCGTGGCCCGAATTTTGGATAATGGATCAAAGCGACCCAGTATGGGAGATCTTTTCTCGCCACAATTAGTCGGCCAAATTTTCGGTGATGCCAGCCAGTCCGGTGTTGAGCGAGGTGATAATTTTATCGCTGACTTGATCGATAATTTTTGGTAGCTTGATTTGCTCCTCTGCAGAAAATTTAGAAATCACCCAATCTTCTAAAGCCATTGGTTCTGGGGCAGCACCCACGCCAACTCGTAATCGAGTAAACACTTCTGCGCCACCGAGCGATTGAATAATCGATTTAATGCCGTTGTGACCACCAGCCGAACCGTCTAAGCGAACACGCAATACACCAAAAGCTAAAGCGACATCATCATGAACAACCCAAAGATCGGCGGCGGAAATTTTGAAGCGACCCATCAGACTAGCAACTGCCTCACCAGAAAGATTCATGAAAGTTGTTGGTTTGGCGAGTATCACTTTTTGACCGTCGAAGTTTATCTCGGCGACTTCGGCGTGTGCTTGTTTATCGTTAGAAAATTTGGCACCGATTTTTTTAGCGACCGCATCAATAACTAAAAAGCCAAGATTATGTCGAGTCTGTGCGTATTCTTTGCCTGGATTTCCCAGTCCAACAATCAGTCGAGCCATAGTTGCGGTTCTTAAGTTACATGCTTCTTTTTATTTCCTCCGCGCACCACCATGATAATTGGCGTACCGGTGAAATCAAACTGTTCGCGCAAACGGTTGGCTAAGAATTTAATGTAAGAAGGGGAGAGCGAATCCTTTCTGGCTTGTTTGATGAGTAGGGCAAATTTTGGTGGGTTCAAACGAACCTGGGTGAAGGAAACGATTTCAGGGTGCTGAACGCCAGTACCACGGCTTGGTTTGTGGCGGGAAATGGCTTGGGAGATGAAACTCTTCGTATCTTCCTCCGTTAACTGGGTGAAGCGACTCATGAAGACTTTATCGATGGTTTTGAAAATACCGTTAACTCGTTGGCCAGTTAAAGCGGAAACGAAAACGATTGGTGCATAGTTCAAGGTTGGTAAGTGAGCACGAATATATTTTTCGTATTTTAAAACGGTTGTGGTGTTTTTGTCTGGCACTAAGTCCCACTTGTTAGCCACGATGATAACGCTAGCTCCTTCTTCGCTTAATAATCCAGCTAAGTGTTTGTCTTGATGTTCGATTTTTGCGGTGACATCAAGGACGAATAAAACCACATCAGCGCGCTTAACGGCGAAGAGTGAACGCTCCACACCTTCGGTTTCTAATTCTGATTTACTGCCACGAACTTTGGCCATTTTGCGGACGCCGGCGGTATCAATAAAAACGTAATGACGAGAATCAAATTCAATTTCTACATCGTTTGGTTCACGGGTGGTGTGCGCAATTGGCGAAGCAATGAAGCGATCTTCACCTAAAATAGCATTGAGCAAAGATGATTTGCCGACGTTAGGGCGACCAAGCACGGCAATACGCGTTGAAGCGATATCGCGAATATCGGTTGGTGGTTTGCCAATTTTGATGAGCTGCTCGTAGATCATGTCGAGCAAATCGCCGGTGCCTAAATGTTGCTTGGCGGAAATTGGAAAAGGTTGACCCATTGGCCAGCGTTGCCACTGTCCTTGTACGATCATTTTCA
>CAYPRR010000070.1:666-5177 GCA_964413245.1 uncultured Gammaproteobacteria bacterium | reverse complement strand
GAAAGGGTTTTCGATGGAACCAAAAGGTAGGGACATATGAAGCTATTTTATCACAAATTTATAACCAATTATAAATACAAAATCCGTTATCCGGACCTGACCCCAGATATTATCCGGACCTGACCCCAGATAAAAATATCCCCGAGGCGAAGCCCTCGGGGACAGTAGATCAACGCACCTTGAAAGTGCTGGTCTTTTGCGAATTACCATCTGGGAATTTTGCCTCCAGAAAGTAGTCTATACCGGTGACGACGAAGTCTGAACTCGAAAGCGTCGCTTCGAAAACGCCCGGCCTTACTTCTTTTAAGCTAACAGGTTCCTGCCAAGGGCTATCTGGGGACCGATAACGGAGTGAAATTTTAGAACCTACCACTGCTACCGCTTTAAAAGACAGAGTTGGTACATCCAACGATGTTACAGCTTGATGTTGGAATCCAACCTGTAGCTTCAGCTGATCAACAGCGGATGGCTGAACTGCTGGCACTGACGTGTTCGGGACTATTTCCGCTGTGGATTTCTTTCCAAGGCTTAGCCTTGGCGACTTATTCACAGGTGTCTCGACGGGTAGCGATGGCTTAACCGGAGCAGGCTCTATTGGAGTTACAAGCGATGGTAACGCAATTGGCGATGTGGATACCACGACATCCGGCGTTTCGGCTGTCACTAAAATTGCCGGCTGTACCACGTCGTCCGCAGATGGCATGATTAAGTATCCAGAAGCAACCAACAACACTGCGAAAATCGCACCGATCACATAGCGAGCTGAGAAACCACGCTCCTCCTGTTCTGGCAAATTAGCGAACGGGTCGCTTTCAGCCTGAACTTCTGGGGCGCTAACTTCTACAACAGGTTGTGCAGGAGTTGGCATTACCTCAACCTGAGGATAACTGATTGGTGGCTCAGAAATTACCGCCGATCGGTTAGTAGTAGCGCGTTGCTCCTTTTCAAGATGCTTACGTAGAGCCTGTACAGCCCCGAGCATTTCTTCTGCGCTACGGTAACGATTTTCCGGAGAGTACTGAAGAGCACGCTCCAACAATTGACGAACACCAACCTGAAATCCAGCCAATTTCTTAACACGAATTTCGGCAACGAATAGATCGAGGGTCAATCGAGGGTCAGTTGGCAACTCGCCACCAAGTAGTTCGAAGATCATCACACCGACAGCGTAAAGATCTGATTCGATCATCACCTGCAGTGAGCTCCCTTTTTGCTCTGGGGCCATGTAGCGCAAAGTGCCCATCACGTCTTGAGCCTGTGTCATTCGGGAATCGCCTTCCTGAACCTGCGCGATCCCAAAGTCAGTCAATCGAGTAACGCCGTCTGTGCCTACAAGCACATTTTCTGGCTTGATGTCCCTATGAATGATGTTGCGTTCGTGAACGACAACTAATGCTCGTAGTACGTCGGCGATAATCTCTAGCGATCTGATGGGTGTCAGTTCTCCATCATAAATCAAATGACGAAGATCCACTGACTCGTGATACTCCATCACCAGGAACGGACGACCCTCAAACACACCAACGTCAATCACTTTTACAACGTTGTTATGAGTGATATCCGACATGGCACGAGCCTCTTTATAGAAGCGAGCCACCAATTTAGGCTTGATAACTGCCTCGTTCATCACCTTGAGCGCACGCTGTGCACCCAACTCTTCGTGCAAGACCAGCCAGACTTCGGAAAAGAATCCTTGGCCCAACAAGCTAATAAGTCGCTTTCCAGCAAACAATTCGCCTGCAATCAGTGTAGCCATGAAAAACCTCGCATATTGAGAAATTTGGAAGGAACGACACATAAACTTATCAATATATTGTCAAAAAAGCAAATACTTGATAGAGTTTTCTGTCGTTCTTTAGTCCATCTCAATTCCGGAGCCTGTAATGTTCATTCTGATTCTCACCACTACCAACATCGCTGTCGCTGAAGAAACGCTGATTTGGCCACACGCCACCACAGTGCTGGCCGACGATCACAATACTGGCTCAATTGCTGTGCTAGTGCATTGCTTCACGCCTAAGAGTAAATACGCTCTAGAAGAACAAACGGCGGAGATGCTGGCCCTTGGCAATGTGCTAACACAGCGCGTCGACAAGGTAGTGCTCCTAGAAAACCCGACGGCCGACGAAGTCCGCACCGAACTCGCCAGTCTTGTTCTGCCGGAAGGCCAGCACTACGCCACCAGTCTGCTCGTCGCCGCTGGCACGGGCTACGGTGGAGATCTCGGTGATCCACGTCTGGCTTGCCGCAACTGGGAACACAGTGTCGATCTGTCCAAGTTGCCATCTGTCGCCGACATGGAAATCTTCAAGGCTACACAAGCAGTGCTAGTCAAGCCACACGATGACGCCGAGATGCTCACTGTCGCAGAACTCGCGGCCAGCATGAGTCAGCTGGCTCCAATAACCAGTGCCATCTTCGACGCTGGCCAACGAGTAGTTATGCCTGACGACGAAATGACGTCAATCGGCCCAACGGCAGGCGACTGGAAAGTGGGACAGGCGCTCAGCGCCGGTGACAGCCACAACTACACCGGACGTGGCTTTCTTGCGGCACTCGCGAGTGCCATCACGGCCCAGCCAAACGGACCGATCACGCTGGGAACACTGACCGTTGCCACTCGACAACATGTCACCGACCCGACCATCCTGGTCAGCACCAAGGGCGATCTGAGTAAGATCTTCCTCGGTGCCGGCGCTTCGACCATCGCCTCGCATGATCCGACGATCATGCTACCGACTACATTTTCACCGCAACAGTCGACACAAAAAGAAGGTGGTTCCGTACTCAAGCCGATCGTTCGCTGGACCGGACTAGGCGTCGGGCTGGTTGCTATCGGGGTTGGTGCCTACACCTATTCAGAAGCAGAAATCCTACTGAATACCTTCGAAGACGCACCGGCTAACTACCCCGATGAAACGTCTGCCAAAGTGGCACTCGGTCATTATCAGGAGCTTCGAGGTGTCACCTACGGCCTCTGGGCGCTGGGTGGCGTAGGGCTCTCTGTCAGTGGCCTGACCTTCGTGATCAGTCCGCACACCACTTCCGTCTCTGGGTCGTTCTGACCCAAAACCCCGCCGAGCCTAGCTCGTGCGGGGAATTTTTATTGACTCAAACTAATATTTCTGTTAGGTTAAGTCGTTCATCAATGGAGAATTTCATGAACTTTATTGGTCTTTCACTTCTGTTTCTGCCCGCTTGTTACGTTCCAAACCAGCCGGACGCACCAGAGACAATCGTAGTCTCGGTCGTATCGAAGCGAGAATCAACACTCAATGACCTGGTCGCTGAGCACCAACGGATCACCGTCGGTCGCTTACAGGCGATGACTACTGAAGTGACCGCCTACAATCCTGAGCTCGGGTCAAAGGCCCAAGTCATTACAGATGGCATAGCAGCTCTAACCCCAGTCGCCTACCTTGGACTGGATAAAGACCAGCATGCCATCTACCAAAATCACGTCTGCACAGATGTCTGCCGGCACTACCATGTCGGTAACGTTACTTCGTTCGCGGGCCAAAGACTCCTTGGCGTTTGGAACGCCAACATGCGAAGTATGGGCGTTAACGCATATATCGAAATCGATGATGCATATCTCCCGTTCATCGTGTTCCACGAAGGTACGCACATGCTTGACCCTCGTTCCACTGGCTATATCGAACCAGATTTCTCGACGCTGGAAAAAATGCAGAGTACTCCAGTACCAATTGAGTCTGATGCGATCGATTTCGAGTGCCAGCTCCTTGACGCTGTCACCCGCGGTCGATACGCCAAGCTCCGCGCAGGTTGGGCCAAAGGAATTCAGCTTGGCTACTATACTTCGGTAAAAGCGTCGGAAATCACCGTAGCCGAAGTACCTGAAGAGATTGGAAGGTTGATGATGAAACGTGGCACTATTAGCGCCTACACCGCTTCTGGCATTTATCAGATTCTTCTGTTTGATCTTAATCGTGAGCTGATCAACACCTCAGATCTAAAGCCTGAGGAAAAACAACAAAAGCTGTCATTGGTCTATGGTAGGACATTGTCCGCTATGGAAACCAAAGAAGCGATGGCGATTGCAATCCCGTCACTGCGTAGCTGGCTGTAAAGCCAAACCCCCGAAGCTCGAAGCTACGGGGGCATTTTTTTAATCGGTTACCGTGGATGATTGCGCCGGATCTTCGAGTGGCGGTGGTAACTCACTGAGAGCCTTACCTGATTCAAGACGTATTAATCTTTGTTTAACAGCCTCATCATTTGGATTATATTTCGCCACCTGTTCCACTAAATCAATTGCTTTTACAAAATCACCTTTCTGTTCATAAATCGCCGACAAAAACCATAATGCATTTGAAAAGTTTGGCGCAATAGTAAGTGCTCGCTCCAATTCAGCCTGCGCCTGTTCTGTTTTACCCTGTCGCAAATAAAGCATACCAAGTTGGAAAGAAACACCAACGTCGCCGAGACTTGAATTACGTAGCAACTCCATCTTAGCAATCGCCTCACTCAAATTTCCCTGACGCTCATAA
>CAYPRR010000070.1:0-656 GCA_964413245.1 uncultured Gammaproteobacteria bacterium | reverse complement strand
ATAATGTGCCGGAGCATAATCCGGAATCAAATCAACAGCCTTTTGTAAATTGACGATAGCAGAACCCAGGGCTCCATTATAAATAGCCTCTGCATCATTTGCTGTTTTCTTGTCTTCGCTTTGAAGTAAAACTCCTTGTAAATCAGCTTGAGTCAAAAAAGCTCGACTCAACGCCACATAATATTTTGGATTGTTTGGTGATAATAGAATGGCCTCCTGATATGACGAAATAGCGAAAGCATCAGCCCCACCAACAATTGGTGCCACATCACGATAAATATCACCCAATAACGACCAATTAACTACCTGAGCCGGCGATAAATCAACAGCACGGCGAGCAGAATTAATACTTCCAGAAACCAGCGCCTGAACATCAGCCGCCTTAACTGATGGATCTGTTGAAATATTTCCAAGTTTTATCAACTGAGCATTAGCTAAATTTCGATAATAGATATCATTCCAACGGTTTAACGAAACTGCGGTGTTTAAATTAGAAATTACCTGATCGATTGGTTGACCAGACTTATCATTTGAAACAGCCTTAGCAAAAGCGATATCAGCACCGTAACGAGATAATGATACAAATAGAAGCGTCAACAATCCCACAAAAGACAACACGAACATAAAAGCAGTAGCGAGACTTAGACGCGGGGACT
>CAYPRR010000069.1:0-5361 GCA_964413245.1 uncultured Gammaproteobacteria bacterium | reverse complement strand
GAAACTAATCTTTAAAAATCCGTTATCCGGACCTGACCCCTTTTATGTAATTTAATTGTCATTTATGGACATTCTCCAGTTCGGTGAAGAAATCAAAGATCCATTGTTCGCGTTTCGGTTTATGGCGTGATTTTAAATGAGAGTAATCAAATTCTTGTTGTTGATGTGCGTGGAAAATATCATTTGCCGGGTGGGGGAATCGATGAAAGTGAAGAAGAAAAAGAGGCGTTGATTCGAGAAACACTTGAGGAAACAGGGTATGAGATTTCAGATTTCCAATTTATTGGAAGAGCAAATCAGTTTCTTCCAGATGCTTCGGTTGGCCCAATGAATAAACTCGGAACTTTTTATTTTGCCCGTGTTGGGCAACAGGATCTTTCGAAACGTGTTGAAGCGGACCATCTGCCAGAATGGATGGATTATAATCAACTTAAAATTGCTCCAATGTCCGAGTTTCAGAAATGGGCGGTTTCGAAAGTGTTTGAGCTTCCTCTTGGAAAGGCCGGAGACCTGAAGTAGACTAGGTTCATATGCCAGGATGGTGGTTTTTGCCGGTTTTGGGAGCGTTTGTTCTCGGCGCCGTTTTAACAGACGTAGTTCGCTTGGTCGGACTGCGTTTTGGTTTTGTTGATGTGGCTAATTCGGAGCGCAAGAAACATGCAGGTGTTATTCCTAGGTTGGGTGGGACAGCTATTTATTTAGCTTTTGGAGTGACGACGCTAGCGGTTCTTTTTCTGACTGATCATTTAACTTCTGGGGAAATCACTTCACGACAATTGATTGGTTTTCTGGTTGGTGGATTAATATTGATGATCGGTGGTGCACTCGATGATAAGTTCGATTTACCGCCAAAGGTGACCATGACTTTTCCGGTTTTAGCGGCGCTGGTGGCGATTGTGGCTGGACTTGGTGTGGCGAAGGTGACTAATCCACTTGGCGGAGCGTTTATCATCACCGAAAATATTTCTGACCTTATTACTTTTGTTTGGTTGATCGTCATGATGTACACGACAAAACTTCTTGATGGTTTAGATGGCTTGGCGACTGGGGTTGGTTCGATTGGTGCGTTGATGATCGCCTTACTCGCCTTATCCGTAAAATTCTTTCAGCCAGACGTTGCCTTATTATC
This sequence comes from uncultured Gammaproteobacteria bacterium, assembly GCA_964413245.1. GTDB lineage: Bacteria > Patescibacteriota > Patescibacteriia > UBA9934 > UBA9934 > CAYPRR01. Next base: position 4,232 of record CAYPRR010000069.1, on the reverse strand, counting down.
GCTGATCGCATTGGCCGCCATGTTGGGATTTTTAGCTTGGAATTTTCATCCAGCGAAAATCTTTTTGGGTGAAGGTGGCAGTACGTTGATTGGCTATTTAATCGCTGGGCTAGCAGTTATTTCTGGTAGCAAGATGGCCACAGCTTTGCTCGTTTTGGGCGTTCCGGCTTTTGATATCGTCTTTGTGATGTTGGAACGCTTCCGTTCTGGTCGATCGATTTTTAAAGGTGACCGTGCTCATCTTCATCATCGTTTATATGATTTAGGTTTTTCACAACGTCAGGTGGTGGCTTTGTATTACGGGGCATCATTTATTTTCGGCGTCACGACGTTAATTTTTCAAAGTTGGCAGAAATTGGCAGCACTCGGTGTATTGTTTATAATTATGATGATTTTAATCATTGGTTTAGGCCGTAGTGGCCGATCCGGGCCAGCCCGTCCGAAGCTCCGGAGGAGCGAAGGAGGGTATCGGCAAGATAAAAAAGTATGAAGTATAAGTACATGCTGATCACCATCGGTTTAGCAGTTGTGATTTTGGCTGGTGTTTTGTATCTAGCCTTTAAGCCGATCACTGTTCAGGCTCAGCTGACTTATGATGGTGGCGCTATGAACGTGTTGGTGGCTGATTCGATGTTGGAGCGAGCGCATGGATTGTCAGGCACGCACATCGAAACGTTGGGAGCTGACGGTATGATTTTCCTTTTTCAGGAGCCATCAGTTCAGACTTTTTGGATGAATCAAATGAATTACGCTTTAGACGTGGTTTGGATAAAAGGCGGTGAAATCATGAAGATATCTGAGAATGTTTCGGCGCCAACGGCTGATTCACCGGAAATTGCTCGAATGTCATCAGAGCCATTTTCTGTGGATAAAGTCCTGGAATTACCGGCCGGACAGGCCTCAGTTCGTGGTTTAAAGGTCGGAATGCGTCTAACTGTTGACTAAAAGCCGGCCAGCTGGTAAAGTTGCCCCCGTAATTAACTCGCAGATATTGAGGGCTAAGTGCTTCGGCCCCCTCAAGTCGCGTCACATATCACTATGTTTGCAGTCATTAAAACCGGTGGGAAGCAATTCCTGGTCCGCGAGGGCGATGTCCTCAAGGTCGAAAAGCTAGAATTAGAAGTCGGCGCTGCTTACGAACCACCAGTTTTGATGGTTTCGGAAGAAGATGGATCTGACGTCAAAATCGGACAGCCAGTCGTGAAGGGTGCTACAGTTGCCACCACGATTACTGAACACGGTCGCGGCAAGAAGATCTCGGTTATCAAGTACAAACCAAAAGTTCGTTACCGTCGTAACGTTGGTCACCGACAGCCATTTACCATGATTACCATTGGAAAAATCACCGCCTAGTGCGGTGATTTTCTTTTGTGTTTTGACTTTAGAGTCATTTTCGTCTATATTATTGATGTATGCGTTCAGAAATCAACAAATTTTGGCATCATACAACCTCAATCCATTGGGACTGGCGTTGTATTTCTGATTAATAATTGATTAAGAAATTACCAAACAACGGCGCTATTTTCCCAGTGGAAGTAGCGTCGTTTTAATTTTACCTATGAATATCTCAAACATAAAAATTATCGCCTTCGATGTTGATTCAACGTTAATCTTTGGGCCCGAAGCTAAGAAGTTTTACTCTCTGTATGGCCAAGCAATGGAAATTGCCTTTGCTCGAGAGATGAACTTGAGTTTAGATCAATCTAGGGAATGTCTAAATGCCTATCGAACTGCCTACGATGGTCGTGGTGAGCTTGCCTTTAATACCTTTGGTTTATCACCAGATGTTCCGTACGAGGCGATTTGTAGCGTCGATCCTGACGGGCAATTACCCCGAATGAACAAAACAATTGAAACATTAGAAAAACTAAAAGAGAAAGTAAAAATGATCGTTATCACAGATGGGCCGATCGAACAGGCACGAAAATTATTTACGCAAACGGGGATTTTAGAAGAATTATTCGTTGAACTAATCTGCTGGCAACGGGGTAGTCCTAAACCTAAAGATGGCTCATCAAAAATTTATCAAGACGTGTTAGATCGATACGAACTTAAGCCTGAAGAATTGCTGATGGTTGGGGATACACATTCCGTTGATATAGTCCCAGCTGCGCATCTTGGTATCCAAACTCTGCACATTGGAAGCCAGCCAGGATGTGCCACTGATATTTCAGTCCTACTAAATAATCAATAAAGATATGAACGAACAAATAAATAAAACTAAACTTTGGATCGACACTGATCCCGGTCACGACGATGTGATGGCTTTGCTGTTGTTGGTAAATGATCCTCGAGTTGAGATTGTTGGTCTATCAACGGTGTTCGGTAACGCCTCGTTGCCTCAAGTTACTAGAAATGCGAAGTATATTTTACAGGCAGCCAATCGAAGAGATATACCGATTTTTGCTGGCGCGCAACAGCCATTAATTCGTGACCAAATCAAATCTGATGTCCACGGTGAAAGTGGTTTTGATGGCGTGATTATGCAGGCGTCGGAAGAGGTGATTGCCGATGAAGCTCAAGGAAAATTAATTGAGGCGATCGAGAATTCTCTAGAACCGATTACAATTTTAGCTTTAGGACCGTTAACAAACATCGCTAAACTATTCACCAGTCGGCCAGATCTGATTGGTAAAATTGAGAAGATTGTAATTATGGGCGGAGCGATTTCGGTGCCTGGCAATAAAAGTCGAGTGGCAGAATTTAATATCTTCTGTGACCCAGAAGCCGCAGAGATTGTCTTCAATTTACCGGTTGAAAAAATCTTAATTCCACTTGATCCTTGTAATCAAATCGTCTTAACAGAAACAGATATTGAAAACTTATCAGCCGGAAAGATCGGCTCGATGCTTAAAAGAGCCTTAAAACCATACGTTGAAAACATTTGTATTTTCGAAGGTGTGAAAGGCGCCTTAATGTACGACCCAATTGCCGCTTACGTTTTATTGGAGCCCGATGCCTTCAAGATGGAACCGATGGATGTACGCGTCGAAACATCATCGAAGGGTTTTACTTATGGTATGACGGTAGCTGAACGTCGAGCTGTCGCACCACGCGAAGAAAATATGAAAGTGGTAACAGCGGTTGACCGAGAACGGTTTGTAATAGACCTCTTATCAGCGATTAAAAAGTTGGATGAGGCTTTAAGCGTCTCGGCGGCCGAGTAGCGCATCGCCAAGCGTTACTTCGTCGGCGTATTCAATATCGGCGCCCATCGGTAAGCCACGTGCTAGTCGCGTGGCTTTTCGATTGAGGGTTTTAAGTTGGCGCCCAAGATACATAATGGTGGTTTCACCATGAACATCGGGAGAGAAGGCGAGAATCACTTCGGTAATTTCTGGATGTATTTCTAAGCGAGAGTGTAATTCTCGTAATCGAAGTGATTCCGGCGTTTGTCCTTCGATTGGATTGAGCACGCCACCAAGTACAAAATATTTGCCGTGGAAAGCATTAGTGGCTTCTAACGTGGCGATATCACGGGATTCAGAAACTACGCAAAGCATATTTTCCGCCCGCTTAGGGTCGGCGCAAATATCGCAAATTGTTTGTTCAGTGTAGGTGTAGCAGGTTTGGCAAGTGCCGACGGACTTTAATCCGGCGACCGCTCGAGCGATCATGTCGATTTCATGACTTGGTAGGCGAAGTAGGGCAAACGTGTAGCGTAGCGCCGTTTTGGGCCCTACGCCTGGTAATCGGCCCAGAGCCGACATGACTTGTTGGATTGGAGCCGGAAACCGTCGCATTACTAACCCATTAAATTTTTCAAAGCTTCAAAACCACCTAAATCTTTCATTTTGTTAGCCATTTCTTTTTGCATCTTTTTGACTGCATCGGTAAAGGCTTCTTTAACACCTTGTTCGATTTTTGATTTTTCCATGCCGTCATCAATCTGCACACCATGAATTTGCTGATTGCCGTCCATTGTTATCATCACACCGTGTCCGGTACCAACGACCATCACATCGGCTAATACTTTCTGCATGGTCTTGGCCTGATCGCGCATGTCTTTGATTTGTTTGAGTTTGTTGAACATAAGTCGTTGAAGTTGTTGAAAATGTTGAAGTTGTTGATTAATTAATAAACAATTTCAACAAACGAATAAAATGAGTGATTTAACAAGGCTGTAAGCCGATTCAACTTTTTGGCGGAACGCCGGGTGGCAATCCGATATTATTCGGATTTGGTCCAGCGCTAGCTTTGGCAAAGGTTTCGGACGGCGCTCGCGAATCCAA
>CAYPRR010000068.1:0-5421 GCA_964413245.1 uncultured Gammaproteobacteria bacterium | reverse complement strand
GTTAGTGGTGGTTCATTATCGACTCCAGTCATCACAGAAAGTTCCTCCTCTGTGGCGCCTCGTGATTCTGTAGAGGTTTATGCCGTCCAATCTGGTGACACGCTGTCGACAATTGCTGGAAAATTTGGATTGTCGCTAAACACCATATTGTGGGCTAACAATTTAAGTGTGCGTTCAGTTTTGCGTCCAGATGACTCTTTAAATATTTTACCGATTTCTGGCGTGGCTCATACTGTAAAAAGTGGTGATACTTTAAGTAAAATTTCTAAGGTTTACGATGTTAACGCAGATGAAATTTTGGCCTACAATCATTTAGCCGATTCAGATGATTTATCAGTTGGTGATAAGCTGATAGTGCCAGGTGGAACCATCCAATATGCTGCTCCAATTAAGCGCCCGACAGCTTCCATTGGCTCGGTTTTTTCAACTCCAACAACCATATCTTCTGCATCTCCTGCGAGCGCCGGTAGTGGAAGAATGGTTTGGCCAACTGATTTGCGAATTATCACGCAATACTTTGGTTGGCGCCATACCGGAATTGATATTGACTGTCGCTTTGATAACGTTAACTATGCGTCAGATGATGGTATCGTGCAGTATTCGGGCTGGAAGGGTGGCTATGGTTACGCAGTTGAGGTTAACCACGGTAATGGAATAGTCACTCGTTACGGTCACCACGCTAAACTTTATGTTAGCGCCGGTACACAGGTTTCTAAGGGCACTCCACTTGGTTTATGTGGAACTTCAGGTAATTCAACCGGGACTCACCTACACTTCGAAGTTATTTTAAATGGAAAATTTCAGAATCCGCTCAGTTACGTTAGATAGTAGAGAAAATCTTTCGTAGTTAGAACGTGTCCTTTCTGTGTTTCAGTACCAGTGAATCCTGATGGATTGTTTAAGGTAATCGTTTTTTTCGGTATCGTAGCCCGTCACCACTATCAAGTGTCTACCAATCTTTTCTGTTGGAGCTGTGACAAAGCCTCTGATATTCGGGTTGACCGAGGCTATGACCAACTTTCTTTTTACCGACACTAATAATTTTTCGATCTGAAGGAATTTCTACAAGCGTTGTTAGTTTTGTGTCGTCACTTCTAGATATCGCAACAAGATCAGCCTGAATTTCATCGGTTGTTGTTTTATGAGTCATAAATAGATAGTTTATGTATCAAGATTAGAGTTTTACAGGAAGTGGATAATTAGACGAATAATTTTTGTTCCCGATATTGCAAGGCTTCGGCTAAATGTTCCATTAATATTTTCTCACTATTAGCCAGGTCGGCGATTGTACGAGCAACCTTGAGCACGCGAGTATAGCCTCGAACTGATAAATTCATTCGTTCAGCCGCTTGTCTTAGTAATAATTTTCCATCGTTGTCTAACATACAGCAGTCGCTAGTCAATGGATTACGAAGCTGAGCATTAGTAGTTTGTTGAATTGACTTGTAGCGATTATTTTGAAGATCGCGAGCTGATTGTACACGCTGTTTAATATTTATTGATGATTCCATGGTCGGTTCAATTTGTAGTTTTTCATATTCGACTCTTGGCACGTCGATAACTAAATCAATCCGATCAAGAATTGGTCCAGAGATTTTTAGTCGATACTTTTCTAGTTGGGCTGGAGTGCACAAGCAGGATCTTTTGGGGTCGCCTTTGTGCCCACATGGACAAGGATTCATAGATGCAACCAACATGAATTGTGCCGGAAAAGTAATTGTACCAGCGGATCTAGAGATTGTGACCATGCCATCTTCTAGCGGTTGGCGGAGATTCTCTATTACTTGTCGGCCAAATTCTGGAAATTCATCAAGAAATAAAACACCATGATGTGCCAAGCTGACTTCACCTGGTTTGGGATTTGTACCGCCTCCTATTAGCGCGATAGCTGAGCTGGAATGATGTGGCGTACGAAACGGTCTGGCGGTTACTAGGGATGTGTTAGCTCGATGCAATCCGGCAACCGAAAATATCTTTGTGACTTCAAGCGCCTCCACGAATGTCATATCTGGGAGAATCGATGGTAAAGCACGTGAAAGCATGGTTTTACCAGCACCCGGAGATCCGCAGAGCAAAATATTATGTCCGCCAGCGGCGGCAATTTCTAATGCCCTTTTTGCAGATTCTTGTCCACGGATCATGTTAAAATCGGTACTGTGATGTGGCTGTATCAACGATATCTCAGAAGTCTGTTGTGTCTTTAACTCCTCACCGGAATTTAGTTTTGTGATCAATTCTAACAAATTATTTACTGGGTGTACTGTTACCCCTTGAACTAAAGCCGCCTCTTTTGCGTTTTCTGGTGCTACAACAATCGACTCGAGTCCTAACTCTTTGCACAGTAGTGTTGATAGAAGAATTCCATTGGTAGGACGTAGATGTCCCTCGAGTGATAATTCTGCGACAAACATCATCATTTCTAGTCGATCAAGATCACGAATCTCGCCACCAGCCGCTAGAATGCCAACGGCGATTGGTAAATCGAACGCCGATCCTTGTTTTTTAAGATCACTTGGTGCGAGATTGACGGTAACTCTAGTACGAGGGAATGTAAGCGCGCTGTTTTTGATAGCTGACCGTACCCGTTCGCGAGATTCGTTGATGGCGGTGTCTGGAAGACCGACCACAGTCAGGCGTGGCAATCCTGGCGAGATATCTACTTCAACTGTGACTAACGAAGCTTCTAATCCGATGTTGGCTGAAGATTTAACAAAAAACGCTCCCATACAGTTAAGTGATCGGGAGTGTTAAATTATTTCAACTTGAATGTACTTTCATTGTACCATAATAAAAAAGTTACGCCAGTGAGGATGAGGATATCTGAAAAATTAATCGCGCTAAGACGAAAAAGTATCAAATAGTCTGTGGTAAAGCCGTTTAAAATCCTGTCGACAGCGTTACCGAGTGCACCGATTATGACTATGATGGCAACGGCGGAAATCGTAGGATTTTTCAGATAGTGTTGTTTGGCAAAGCACAATAGTAGTATGACAACAATGAATGTTAAAAAAATAATTAATGTCAGTGGGATTTCAATATCGAAGGCGATACCAGGATTTTTGTGTAGTCCTAGTCCGATTGGAAAAGAAACACGACCGTCCTCAGACAGTCGTGTAATTGCTAGATATTTAAAAATAACGTCGAGAAGTTCAAGACAGGTTGCGAAAACAACTATTTTACAGAAGTTTGACTTCATGTATTCCTACAAGCTACTGACTACAAGCTAATTACAGCTCCTGAGTCAACGTTTTTTTACAGGCTACGCAGGAAGTTGAAGTTGGACGGGCGTGCAGACGGGCTTCATCAATTTTTACTTTACAGTATTTACAAATCCCGTAAGTTCCGGCATCAACGCGCGAAATTGAGGCTTCGACATCTCGTAATTCGTTTTCGATTTCATTTTCTAGCGAGAGATTGTTGGTATATTCGGCCACTTCGGTGGCATTTTCATCTTCGTCATCGCCAAAGTTTGGAAAATCGGTAATCGGCTCACCAGATTCGGTTTTAGTATTTCGATGGGTAAAATGCGAAAGCTCAGTCTCTAGGCGAGCTTTTTCGGCCAAAAGTAGTGTTTTAATTTCTTTTAGTAGTGGTTTTGAGAAGGTCATAATAAGAATAATCAATCGAAACTATGGATGAATTGTAGCTGATAAATGGTTTTTAAGCAATTAAACCTCGGTAAGAACCCGAGAACTAGTTATAAATGTTCAGCAGCTAGGCGCCGGATAAATTACGAAGAGACGTACTTACTGGTACGGCGATGAGAAATTTTGAACGGCAACAACGCTGATGAGCATTTAGAACGGTTCTATTATAAAAAAAAGGAGGGGCACCAGAGAAAGGCACCCCCAACGACGGAGAAAAAAGAGCGGTAGGCATGTAAACACGCCAGGATTGAATTGTACTGCTTGTGCAGACGGTAGAACTCGCGTTCTGAAGGTAGGAGCAACGGTGGCCACTGGGCGTAATAATAATTATTTCCCGGGCAGTTGCGCTCCTAGTAGGCGATGTTGTTTGGACATCGTCTCCAGACGCTGGGTTATGATGCAGATTAAAATCTGCCACAAAACTCAGCGCCGAAAACGAATCGCATAACAGTCATCAGTTTATCTTATCCCGCCCTCCCAGACAGTGGCTTGCCCCTAGTGTCTACCAGAAAATAATGAGATCGGTAGATCGAAAGCGGAGCTGGCCGTAATTCATATCCCCCAAGAATATGAACGGGTGCAGGAGAGCAGCGAGATATTTCCCGGAGAGTGGGACTTCGGGAAACTTCCCCTCAAGATTGTTCGTTGAAGCGAACATGAGGTGATTGTGGAAAGAACTATTTACACAGATATTATCTGACGTTGAACACATATTGTCAACAACACGTCACCACTATAAACATTGGGTATTTTAGTATTTTACCTATGTGTACCTGTTTATGTATTCATCTTACTGTGGATAACTTTTAAGGAACTAACAACTTATCCACAGGTGTTAATGAGTTACCAACAGAACCTTATTGAGCTTGAACGCCAAGCTATCTCCGAAAATTGAGTTATTAATCTGTGCTCATTTTTTAGAATAAGTTTTGGTTTTATAAAGGAGTTCGCAGATCGTAAACAGCTGGATTTATGAACTAAATCAAGAATAAACTGATCATTTGCTCTATTACTTAGAGATACGCCCTCATTATTACTTGTGATATTAAAGCTATTCCCAGCGGAATCAAGGAGAACGATCTTAGTTTGATTTTTATCTGTAGTTATTTCTGATTTGATTTCTTTTGAATTAGAGAAAAGCTCTAAAACTGAGCTTCCATCTGGATTTGTCAACTCTAGCGTAGTCAAATTACTTCGAGACATAACTTCTTTACCTAATTGGGCTAATTCTTCGGTAGTGAACTCTTGCGAAGGAATAAATATTGCTATGGTTTGTCCATGTTTGTCATTACCGATGCTGATTGAACCACCAACACGCTCAACCTCTTGAATTAAGTTCATATGACTGTCTATCCCAAGGCTCGCTTCAAGTATTTGTGGGATTTTTGTTGTATTAGCAGGAAACGAGATAGCTACACTTAGATCATTAGTTTGATTTATAATTGCTGGTCCGGATGACAGCCCGATTCCTTTAACTGTTAAGCTAGAAGAGTTTAGGTAAACATTTCCAATGTTTTTGTGATCCTTGGAAATAATGAGGCCATCAGAAAAGATATTCACCCCAAATCGATTTCCATGTTGAACCATTGGCGTTTCTAGGCCAATATAACTAATTTCATCTTCAATTACGCTAATTAACCCATAGCTTTTTACGACATCTACTAATTCTTGACTGATGGCTCTGTCAACTGTGATGCCAATAATATTAGTATTATCAAAGTGAACGCTGAACTCACGCACTGATTGGTCTAGGATGTCATCAATTGACAATGGA
>CAYPRR010000067.1:0-5427 GCA_964413245.1 uncultured Gammaproteobacteria bacterium | reverse complement strand
CAAAATGCGTGCGGCAAATGTTGGCGTAAACGCAATCACACCATCAATCGAATCTGTATACGGAATCGTTGATCGAAGTGCAGGAGGAAGCATAGACGACTCCTCTTTGTATTTTGCAATCATTTTTTGTGCACTGCTTGAAAAATCTGGTGACCAGTTTGCGTCGCGGAAATACCAGTATGGTGTTGCGTTGTATTTTTGAAGCGCAAAGGGCGCCCGTTCTTTTGCCTCAAGCGATGTACCTGGTTGCGCCTCCGCCAAACGATCAAGCGCGTAAACATCTGAGGTTTTGATTGAGTCAATAGATCCGTTTGTTACGGTCGCAATTCCAAAATTTCCAACGAATCCGCCGGCTGGGCGTAATTCTGTGTTATTCAAAAAAAGCATGAGATGATGTGCGGTCTTTCCGAGTCCTGCAAATGCAGGAACCAAATCGGTAAACAAACTCATGCGTGCAATTGTGCTTTGTGTTTGTGCAAGATCTTCTTTTGCCGAGGTGATGACAGAAGCAAATGAGCCGATAGACGTTTTTTGAGACAAAAGATCGAGCTCGTCTTGTACAAGTGAAAGACGGCTGGAAAGAAGCGAAAATTGATTGGAAGATGCTTCTAACCTTGATAAGACAAGTTGTTTTGTTTGTGGAGATAAGTCAGAAAAAGAAACACGTGGTTGTGTTCCGCTTTGAACATCTTGAAAATATTGTTCGTTTAATCCGGACAATCGCAAAACACTTTGCCCAATCTCAGAAACAGATTGAAGTGATGTGACAACGTCTAACCCCGCTGTCAAAAGTGCATCTGATTCAGATAAAGATGAACCGACAAACGGTAAAAATACAGCCGTCTTTAAAAAAGGAGAAAATCGTTTTGCTTGTTTGAATGCACGCTCTGCTTCCACAAGCGATTGATCGGCGGTTTCAAAATGCAATGCCGTTCCTTCTGATTTTGCGCGCGTGAGTGCGGACATCGCATCTGTTGTGTGTGCGTAGACTTGTAAAGATGCAAACACAAGAATCACCCCGTAAATCAAAACAACAGCACACACCCAAACAAAAATCTTCCGCAGAGAAATTTTACGGCGGATGGCGTGCGTTCGACGAGAAGACTGTTCAAGAAACGAGCGTGTGTGAGGCATAAAGATCGTTTGAGGTACAGATTACAGATAAGAAATACGGATATACAAATGTAGACAAACAAGAGGATGGGAATCTGTATATCTGTATGCCACCATTTGTAATCTGTACCTCAAGTATTTTTACCCTCTCGGATGCTTCTCGCCTCTATATTTACGATAGTAGTATATCGCACTTTTCATTTGTTTGCGCGTGAGTGGATTCAACATTTGACCAAAGAATCCCCCCTCTGCTGTTTCACGGCGATGATAATGCACAAAATTCGCTTTTGGATGATACACAACACGCCATCCCGCTCTCCAAAAACGTCGGCACCAGTCTTGATCTTCAAAATAAATAAAATAGTTCGGATCAAATCCACCAACTGCCTCATACGCTTCACGACGCACAAACATGGCGGCACCAAGGACGTAATCCACATCTTGTGTTTCTGCGTGATTCCAATCTTTCATGAGATACTGATCCACAGCTTTTTTTGCAAACGGAAGTTTTGCAAGCAATGGAATACGACGATACAAAATAATTTCCGGTCCCATGAATCGATAACAACTGCTCTGCAAACTTCCGTCCGGATTTGAAAGACGAGGCGCAACCATTCCAACATCCGTATGTGTGTCCATGTACTTCATGAGTTCATCGAGTGCATGATCTGTAATCGCAATATCTGGATTAAACACAAAAAAATAACGACCGTTTGCGTTTGCAATCGCTAAATTCATTCCATTTCCAAATCCAACATTCTGGTCAGACACAAGCAACTTTACTTCCGGAAATTCTCCACGGACAAGTTCATCCACACGCATGCTTGGATTATTGTCGACAACAATCACCTCAAAAGAAGCCGCGGATTGCATGGCAAAAATTCCTTTCAAGGTTTGGCGCAACAACTTTGGTGTGTTGTAGTGGACAATCAAAATGGAAACATCTTTTTTCATAGGGGGGGGTGGGATAGTAGAAAGTAGAGAGTAGAAAGGAAGAGACAAAGGAAACAAGTAAAAAAACTTCCTATCACCCTTTCTACTTTATGCTTTCTACTCTCTACTTCTTTATTCCGCGAACTTCTTTCGAATCGCTCTTCCGGAAACAACGTGTGTCTGCATGATGTTGCGTCGTTTTTTCCAAATGCGTGGAATAAGTTTGAGTGCGTCAAAAATTGCTTTCGCATTTTTCCATTCGAGCGTCACGATGTATCCCAATCGTGCAACTTCCGCAACAAACAATCGTGGAAAAAGAACGAGGCAAGAAATAATATCCAAATCTTTCAGCAAGAGCAACCAATGATTCCGTGTAGAAAAATAACTGCGATGTAAGGATTTCTTTTTGCGATTTTTTATTCGTGCCCAAATGCCCATTTGCTCTTGGCCATACATTCCACGGTAATGATACGCAACCGCGCGGGGCGCATACCACGCTTGCCATCCGGCATATTGCATCCGAAACGCCATATCAACGTCTTCTTTGTACGCAAAAAAATCGTGATCAAAAAATTCATCTTGATAACGAATCGATTGCAACGCGCGAGCACGATACAAAACAAGCGCACCGGACAAACCAAAGACCTCTTCCGCCTGATCATATTGCCCTTCATCAAGATCCCCCGCTCCACGATCCGTAAACGTAAAATTTTTGTGAAAGCGGAGTCCTGTTGAATCGATCCGATCAGAGTGAACGGTTTCTCGTAAGACCTCATCTGCAATACCCTCACCATACGCACGCAATAATTTTCCGCCAAACGCTCCGAATGCATCTTTCCCGCGCGTTGCTTTTAAGAGTTCTTCCAGATACGTTGGCGTAAAAATAATGTCCGGATTGGTAATCAAAATAAATCGATCATCCAATTCTGTTTCTACCCAATGTTCAAGGGCGTAACGGATTCCTTGGTTATGTGCCCCGGAAAAACCTAAATTGCGTGCATTGCGAATAAAACGCACGCTCGGATATTTCTCTTGCAAAAACGATTCGATTCCATCGCTCGATCCATTATCCACAATCAACACCTGAAAATCTTGCATGGTTTGCTTTTCAATGGACGCAAGAAGGTCCGGTATGAATTGCATCGAATTCCACGAAACAATATGAATAGAAATTTTTGGGTACATAGTTATTTTCGTTGCTTTTTCGTGACATCAAATCCCAAATATTTTCCGAGCATGAGTCGTGTTTGTGCATCAATCGCTGGCATAGATCCGAAAACAATAAATGTCACCGGCAAAAGTGCCCACTGAAGAAGCATGGTGATCCATGCATGCGGACGCACGGTTCCGGGTCTGCGAGGCAGAAGCGTAAGAGACATGCTCGCGGAAAGCAAAATTCCGATCATGGCCAAACGCATGAGCTGTTCAAGGGTAAACGGCGCCGCTTGGATAATAGCGTTTGTCTGCCCCTTTGCAACCCAAAGCGGAAGCCAACCAAGCAAAAACATAATGACCGGTGCGGTTGCCCACGTAAACATCCCTTCCAAGTGATTAAAAATGTATTGGAATTTTTTTACGCGCGGAATAGATGCATCACGACGAAATCCGTCAATCAAGTACGGCAAATGTTCCACTCCCCAAGCCCATCGTCGCATTTGTTTATACAGTGCAACGAGTGACTCCATGTATGTTTTCCCCGTTACGGCGTCCATTGAGACCGGTAAAAACATAGGGGTCACACGATACTCGCCGTGATAATGCAAAAACGCTTGCATAAAAATACGCGAATCCTCGCTCACAATATCTTTTTGCCAAAATCTGACATCACGCAACATCTTCCAGGACATGGAATGTGAAGAAAATGTCCAAAGTCGTTCTGAACGCGCAAGCTCTCCAAACAACCAGAACGTTGTTCCAAATGCCCCAATACGAACAGGAGCAGATGCGGTCCAAATGTTGTTTGAAAAAAGAGCGATTGGCTGATACGAACTTTGTGTCGGATCCTTTACCGTGCAAAACAAATACGTTAGATAAGAAAAATAGTGTTCGTGCGCAATCGTATCAACATCAAACGCAGAAACAATAATGTCTTCATCGTTTAATTCTGGGAATTCCGCTTGCAAAACTTCTTCCACACGATGCCCCATCCAATTCAAATTAGATCCTTTTCCAGACATCTCATTTGGCAATCCTTTTGGATGAATAGTGATAATGAGCTTTTTGAAGATGCCACCGAATTTTTCTTGTGCCTGCTTCGCGACACTCTCGAAGTGTGCACGATCCCCCTCTTCCCCACCCAACACAATCATCATTCGATCTACGGGAAACGAATTGTGCTGCAATGACGTAAGTGTTGTTTCGATAATCTCGTATCCTTCTTTATACGTTGGAAGAAAAACCAAATGAATTTTCTTCTCTGCCCCAGAAATGCCGATCAGCTTTTGTTTCCAATCTATTTTGATTGTTTTGCGATAGGTCATCCACGCAATCACCACAAACAAATTGAAATAAATCACTCGATACAACCAGAGCAAATCAAACACGATAATAAAAATAATGACCCAGAGCGGAGCCAAAAACGAAAGTGCAAGCGCCAAAACAAATGTTCCCCAGACCACAAGGCCGGGGAGCATCTCCCAAAAACGCAATTGTCCGTAATGATAGCGTTCCATGAAAGTAGAGAGTAGAACGTAGAGAGTAGAAAGGGTTGAAAACAAAAAGGAATTTCAATCCCTTTCTGCTTTATGCTTTCTCCTTTCTACTTCTCTGATGATATTTCTTTTTTTAATCGGCTCAAAAATTGTGACGCATGTTCTTTTCCTCCGAGCCCAAACGCGAGTCCACCCGCAAGAGCAAGCATGAAAACAAGCCCCGTAAACAATGTTCGAATCAGATCAGGAGCAATTTGCAGCTGCACAAGGGCTGCCATGAAACTGAAAATAAGAATGGACCACTTTGCAAGCGTCGAAAGAAACTGTGCGGACGCAAGCTGTGCCGCTTCAACAGAAGATCGAACAATATTCTGAACAAAATTTCCGAGCAAAATTCCGGCGAGCAAAATAATGACCGCAATAATAACGTTTGGAATAAACAAGACGACTTGCTTGAGATAATCCGTTACCTCATTCCATCCCAAAATATCCGTTGCGGCAATAAGCGCAACAATAATGAAAAACCATTTTACAATCCAGCCCAAAAGCGAACCAATGTGCAATCGGATTCCTATGCGCTCAAATTGTTTTCTAATATCCAATTTTTCTGCAAATTCATCGATCCGCAAAAGAGCGATCATGTTGACCACCACATGACGAAGTACAATGGCGATCAAAATTCCAATCAAAAAGACAATGACGCCTCCAATCACATTTGGTAAAAACGCCA
>CAYPRR010000066.1:4727-5568 GCA_964413245.1 uncultured Gammaproteobacteria bacterium | reverse complement strand
CGTTTGTTTTATCTTTGGCTTGTTTGTTGATCGCCATTTTCTTAGTGTTTAATGTTTCCTTTGCTTCAATCAAGGCTTTGTTTGAGGGCATCGGTAATTCAAACCGATCTGATGATGAAGAGATGACCGGTGATGAAGACGGAGTTGAGGTTGAGCATGATGCTCCAGAAGAACCAGAAGAAAAAACAGAAGAACCAGAAGAAGATGACGATGACGACGTAGGGGCCGATCCAGGTATCGGCCCGACCGACAAGAAGACGCCAAAGTCACCAGGTGAGCAGGTGATGACGACTCGTCGTCGACGCAAGGCGAATATTCCATTTGATTTACTCGATGATAAATCTTCCACATCGAAACCTGGTGATATTGAACGAAATAAGGAGATCATTCGCAAGACGCTCGAGCAGTTCGGTATTGATGTGGAAATGGCTGAAGTGAAAGTTGGTCCAACGGTGGCGCAGTACGCTTTGCGACCTTCGCAAGGTGTGAAGTTGGCTCGCATTATTGCTTTGCAAAATGATTTAGCCTTGGCATTAGCTGCACACCCGATTCGTATCGAAGCGCCAATTCCTGGCCGATCGTTGGTTGGTATCGAAGTACCAAACCTAACCATCGGAAAGGTTTGTTTGCGTGAATTGTTGGAGTCTGAAGAATTTAAGGGTCGGAAGACCGATTTTACAGCGCCACTTGGAAAAGATGTTTCTGGCACTGTGCAAATGGTTTCTATCGATAAAGCACCACACATGTTAGTGGCCGGTGCAACGGGTTCTGGTAAATCGGTTTGTTTAAACGACATAATTGTTTCTTTGCTTTATCAAAATGGTCCTGATGATTTGAAGTT
>CAYPRR010000066.1:0-4717 GCA_964413245.1 uncultured Gammaproteobacteria bacterium | reverse complement strand
CCCAAAGCGAGTTGAACTGGGAATTTATACTGGCATTCCACACTTGTTGGTGCCGCCGATCACTAAGGCTGATGAAGCGATTAACGCACTCAAGTGGGCGGTGCGTGAAATGGAGCGACGTTTGGATCACTTGGCGAAGTTTGGTGCTCGAGACATTGACGCTTACAACGCTAAGGCCCAAGAGCGAATGCCGAAGATTGTTATCATTATCGACGAGCTAGCTGATTTGATGAGTCAAAACAAGCGTGATGTTGAGGCGTTGATTGTGCGTTTGGCTCAAATGGCACGCGCTGCTGGTATTCACTTGGTACTAGCGACTCAGCGACCTTCGGTTGATGTGATCACTGGAACCATCAAAGCAAATATTCCAACTCGTTTAGCTTTTGCCGTGGCTTCACAGGTTGATTCTAAAACCATTCTCGATATTGGCGGTGCCGAAAAATTGCTCGGTCGAGGAGATATGCTCATGTCCACACCAGAGCTTTCCAAGCCAAAGCGTGCACAAGGTGCTTATCTTTCGGATAAAGAAATCGAACGCGTAGTTGCTTTCTTGAAAGCTGAAGGTCAACCGGATTACAATTATCAAGTGACGGAAGATTCTCGTGGTGGTGGCACGGTGCTTGACCCAGCTGATTCTGATCCACTACTCGATGATGCGATTAATATTGTTTTGGAATCTGGCAAAGCCTCCACTTCTTATTTGCAACGCCGAATGAAAATTGGATATTCCCGAGCGGCTAGAATAATTGATCTGATGGAGCAGATGGGTGTGGTCGGACAAGGTGAAGGCGCCAAGCCACGTGAAATCTTGGTTGATTCTTGGCCACCGGAAAATGATGAAGAAGATATCAGCGAGCGAGTTGGTGGTGATGGGCCATCTCACGATGATGACGTTATCGATGCTCAGATTGTAGATGAAGAAGATCAGCCTTCCGAAGACGACGTACCGGACGAGGATGATGAAGAAATGCACGACGATGTGATGGACCCCTCCCTTCGCGAAGGGAGGGGTGGAGGGCAAGGAGGACGAAATTAATCGATAAAGAACAGGGCGGGCTCGACGTAAGCCTGCTTTTGTGTTAGTTTTCGATTAGTTCATTGGAGGCTTCATGTTGGTCATTGGTCTGGCTGGACCGCAGTTTGCGGGCAAAACATTGGTGGCAAGTCACCTGTGTGAGCGCCACAATGCGTGGGTCTTTGATTCCACCTGGATTCGTGAAGAGGTGATCCGTCGGGGACTGTCACTCGAACGAGCTAGCTATAATCTGGTGACCAAGGAGTTGCGGGCTGTACATGGTGACGGCTTCATTGCCAGGCAGATGTTGTGGTCATTGCCACACCCCAAGCCACAACTGGCGGTGCATGACGGTTTGCGTCTGATCGCTGATGTGCCGGAGCATCGTGAAGCCAGCGATTTCCGGCTGATCTACCTGGAGTCGCCGGTCGAGTGTCGCTTCGCTCGTGCCCGAGGCGTGGTGAAGAATGGTCGACGCGCCATCGATACCATGGAGGAATTCATGGAAGATGAGCGACTCGAATCCGAGCTGGAGATTCCGCTCTTCAAGGCAGAAGCCGATGTCGTTTTGGCCTCTGAGCGTCGCGACTGGTTGCTCAGCGCCGTCGATCGTCTGCTGGCCGCTTGGCTTCGATAGCCGATAGTGGCTGCGCCCTTAAACAAGGCGCGTTTTTTATTGAGTAACCGTGCCAAATGTCCATCTACGTTGTCACGGATCCTGTCAGTCATCGTCGCCGTACCAGTAAGTACGTCTCCTTGTCTGCCGTCCGTTCCTAGTAGCTGGAGCATTTGTCACTAGTTACCAAGCGAGGTAAAATACCAATTAGCATGGTTTTTGTGATGCGAAAATTAGATCAAGTACCAAAGACACTGGGTGAAAAACTCCGGGCGCTTCGACGTGGGCAAGCGGTCACGCTTGATTTGATGGAGAGTGAAACGCATATTCAACGTGTTTATTTGGAAGCGTTGGAATGGGGCAAATATCAAAATTTGCCAGAACCGCTTTATACTCGAAATTTCATTCGGGCTTATGCTCGAGTTTTAAACGCTGATGCCAATTATTTTATTGAACTTTACGAAGAAGAAGTCGGTCGCTGTGATTTAGTTGAGCATATGCGTATGCCACGGCAGCGAGTTCGTGGTGGAAAATTCTTTGTTTGGAGTAAATTGTGGAAGTACGGTTCGCTGGCTTTGGTTGCCTTATCTTTTTTTGGTTATTTAGGTTGGCAGTTTACGGCCATTACTGCACCACCAGAAGTTGTGCTCAATAATCCAGAAGACTCGTCGATCACTTACGAGGCGATTATTAATGTGACCGGTCAGGTTGATAGCGAGACCAACGTTTACATTGATGGTGAAGAGGTGGTGGTTAATGCTGATCGGACTTTTTCTGCACAGGTTGATTTAGAAAAAGGTTTGAATGTTATTAGGGTTGAGGCACGTCGTCGGTATTCGCGAACAGCGACTATCGATCGCCGAGTAGTATTTGATCCACAGGTTAAAACTAGTGTTACTCTCGCGCCGTAAAGTTGTGATACAATAGTAATAGGGAGGACTTCTAAGATATGGGTCCTCATTTTATTTTATATGGCTACAAATGAACAAAAGGCAAAGTTCGCAGCTGCTAATGAAGCCGTTTCGCAGATTCGCCAGCGTTTTGGTGATGGTTCGATTATGCGTTTAGGTGATGCTAAGGCGATGCAGATCGATGCGATTCCAACTGGTTGCTTGTCGCTCGATTTAGCGATCGGTGTTGGTGGTGTACCACGCGGTCGAATCATCGAAGTTTATGGACCAGAATCTTCGGGTAAGACAACACTCGCTCAGCATATTGTGGCTGAAGCTCAGAAATTAGGTGGCGTAGCTGCGTTCGTTGACGCTGAACATGCCCTTGATCCAGACTATGCCAAGAAAATCGGCGTGAACATTGACGAAATGTTCATCTCTCAGCCGGATACTGGCGAGCAGGCCTTAGAAATCGTGGAAACCTTGGTCCGATCGAATGCTGTTGATGTAATTGTTATCGATTCAGTCGCTGCTCTAGTGCCAAAAGCAGAAATTGAGGGTGAGATGGGCGATAGTCATATGGGCCTACAGGCCAGATTGATGAGCCAGGCCTTGCGAAAATTGGCGGGAATTGTGGCCAAATCGCATACCACCGTCATTTTTATCAACCAGATTCGCATGAAGATTGGTGTGATGTTCGGCAATCCAGAGACCACTTCTGGCGGAAATGCCTTGAAATTTTACGCTTCTGTTCGTATCGAAGTGCGTCGAAGTGCTCAAATCAAGCAAAACGAGCATGTTATCGGTAACCGTGTGAAGGTGAAGATTGTTAAAAACAAGGTGGCGCCACCATTTAGAACCTGTGAGTTCGACATCATGTATAACGAGGGTATTTCGATTGCTGGTGACCTGTTAGACCTAGGCGTTGAACTTGGATCGCTGGAAAAGCGCGGAAATTCGTATATTTTTGGCGAACAGAAACTGGGAGTCGGCCGAGAGACTGCAAAGCAGTTTTTGCGAGATAATAAGGATATTTTAGCTGCTTTGCGCTTAGCTACTAAGACTAGGGCTGATTCTGGGGTGGTGCCGGTTAAACAAGCGCCTAGTGATGAGGAGTAAAAAGTGTTATAATTGGGCTGGTTTGCGGGTCATGGCGGACATATTTTACTTTACGTCCTGTCCTTGACCTGCGGACCAAAAAGCGGAAATATCATTGATTTGACTAACTGGATTGAAGTTTGATATACTCCGCCCGCACAATTCAATACTAACCCCTCGCTTACGGTGAACCCCCAACACCTGAAGCGCACTTTCCTAGTCGTTTTGCACGACGGGAAGGTCGTTTCCGACAACGAGAGAGAGTAAATTTAAAAGCTTGAATGTTCTTCAAGCAATTTTTGTTTTCAGAGTCTATGTCTAAATCCACCAAGATCGGCCAGCGAACGTATTTTACGACCATCCGTGACGCCATGGATTTGCCAGATTTAATCGAGGTTCAGAAGGCCTCATATGACTGGTTTTTACAAACTGGTATTCGTGAACTTTTCGACGAAGTTTCACCGATCAAAGATTTCATTGGCCGTGATTTGGAACTTTCGTTCCAAAAGTATTATTTAGATGAGCCGAAATTTGATGAGAACACATCAAAGGCCAAGAACATCACTTACGAGGCGCCACTTCGGGTGACGGCTCGTTTGGAGAACTTGCGCACCAAAGATGTTAAGGAGCAGGAGATTTACTTGGGCGATCTGCCAGTGATGACACCTCGTGGTACTTTCGTCATTAACGGAGTGGAGCGCGTCATTGTTTCGCAGTTGGTCCGATCGGCTGGTGCTTTCTTTACAGCGGAAGTGACTCGTGGTCGTCGTTATTACGGCGCCAAGATTATCCCAAACCGTGGAGCTTGGTTGGAATTTGAAACCGATGCTAAAAATGTCATCTGGGTAAAAATTGATCGTAAGCGTAAGGTTGCTGTTTCTGCCTTGTTGCGTGCTTTCGGCATTGTGACCGATGAAGAAATTCTTTCTCTATTTAAAGACGCTGACATCCATCCAACCAACCGTTACTTGGAATCAACGATTGCTAAGGACTCTTCCAAAACCGAAGAAGAAGGTTTGAAAGAAGTTTATAAGCGCATTCGTCCAGGTGATTTAGCCACTCCAGAAAACGCTCGTCAGTTGATTCATGCCATGTTCT
>CAYPRR010000065.1:0-5676 GCA_964413245.1 uncultured Gammaproteobacteria bacterium | reverse complement strand
AATAGTTTATAAATTAATATTTAGTAAATTTCTTAACAACTTCTGAACTAAGGAAATACGCGAGCGTTAGAGAGAATATAATAAGGATCATAGTGTAAGTTGGTGCCGTAAAATGAAAAGTCTTTTCTCCAAAAACTGTGAATGGGATCGCTATTGCTGAAATCAAGCCAATAATCGATAGTCCAACCAATGGCCATGACGGAGCCGCCGTTTTCCAAAACCAATCCTTAGCACGAATTGAAAATAGAAAGGCTAATTCTGTGATAACACTAAAGACGAACCAATTGGTCTGTAAAATTGAAATAGTGGCATTTTTGTATAGCATAAAAAATCCTAGATCAAAAATTGTACTAATTATTCCAAGCCATGCAGCTAGAATAGCAATGCCACGAATACTAGTTGGAAAAGGTTTTTTTACCTCTTTCGGATCTACATGATCAGTAGATACAGCCATCATAGGAAAATCAGAAAGTAAATTCAGTAATAATATCTGTATTGGCAACATTGGTAATGTCGGTAGAAAAAACGAAGCTAGTGCTATGGCGTAAAAGTTGCCGAAATTACTTGCCAGCGTCGCTCTAATATATTTGGCAGTATTCACAAAAACAACTCGACCTTCTTGAATACCATCAATAATTACGTGCAAGTCATTGCGTAATAAAACTATATCAGCAGATTCACGAGAAATGTCAGCGCCGCCATGAACGATTAATCCGACATTAGCCAACTTTAACGCCGGCGCATCATTAATTCCCTCGCCTAAAAATCCAACCTGATGATTTTGCATCAGCAATTGTATAATTTCATATTTTTGTTGAGGTGTAACCCTAGCAAAAACTGAAGCACTATTAACAATCACTTCTTTTTTTAGTTTTGATAATTTATCAAAAACATCACCACAAATAACTTCATCTAGATTTTTTATCAAACCAATCTGTCTAGCAATAACGCCAGCCACTTCTGGTCGGTCTCCAGTTAGAATTTTTATTTTGATTCCGAGATGCTCAGCTTGGTGTATGGCTTTTACTGCAGATTTTTTTAGTGGATCAGCGAAAGAAATTAGCCCAGCGAATTTAAGATTCTGCTTTGTTCCAAAAGCTATAGCGAGAACTCGTCTACCGGCCTGACCCTGCCTAATCATCCATTGGTTTATTTCGTTTTTACGATCATATGAAAGTTGGTTACAAATTTTTATAATAGCTTCCGGCGCTCCACGGCAAACCGTCTTACGGTGATCATCTATTTCTATCTGAGCACAGTCATAACGTCGGACTGGATCAAAAGGGTTAATCGATAAATATAAGTATTTTTCTCTTTCTTTTTTCTCTTCTATAGTTAACGACTCCAATATGGCGTCATTAAAAGGACCTATTGATTTTACATTCGCATGGCGTTCTGATTCATCGATAGCAAGAGAAGCAATAAATACTGGGGACATTCCATTTTCCGAAAGTACCTGATCAACCGTCATCACACCTTCAGTTAATGTTCCAGTTTTATCAGTACATAGAATTTCTATACCGCCTAAATCTTCGATGGCGGAAAGACGCTTAACTACAACGTGTTTTTTAGCCAATCGCAAGGCGCCTTTTGATAGAGTAAACGTAGTAACCAACGGTAATGCTTCCGGAACAGCACTGACCGCCAATGCTATTGAAAATAAAAGCAACTCACCGATCGAAGTAGAGCCATTTTTAAGCAAGAAATTAATTATGAAAATAATAACAACTGTTGAGCCAACTAACCTAACAATAAATCGACTTAGACTGTCGATATTTTTCTCGAAAATACTTTTTGACTTTGAAGCCTGAACCAAAGTAGCTATCTCCCCTATTGCAGAGTTAACGCCAGTAGCTATAACAATACCTCTAGCTTTACCGGAAATAACCATCGTGCCACCAAAGGCAATGTTATCAGCACCATACACGCCACGTGGAGGTAAAGTTAGAGCTTGATTGCACTTGATTACCGCAGTAGTCTCACCAGAAATCGTCGATTCGTCAACAGTAAAATTATCTACCAAAATCAAACGCAGATCAGCTGGCACCATGTCACCAGCCTGCATCTCAACTAAATCTCCAGGAACAATTTCTGATGTTTGCTTTACTTCTATTTTTCCGCCACGTACAACTAAGCAATTTGGCGCAATAAAAGAATGCAAGATGGCCAACGATTTATTTGATTTAAATTCTTGATAAAATCCAATTAAAGTATTTAAAATTACAAATGCTATGATCAAAATCGACTCAATTCTATCTCCCATTAAAATAGCAACAAAAGCTGCAAAAAGTAATAAATATGTAAATGAGGAATTTATTTGACGCCACAAAATTGCTAGCGTAGCCAACCGATTGCTCTTGATCCTGTTCGGACCAAAAGAAATTAGTCGTTGATTTGCGACCGCATTACTTAGTCCAGACTTGATTGACGTCTCAAGCTTATTAGCAAGATCAATTTCTGTTAGTTGTGTTACCTCAAGAAAGTTCATGTCATCATTATAGCGCATAGTAAACAAAAAACCTGCCGGTAAAGGCAGGAATTTTGTTTGTCCTTAGTTTTCCTTTGGACGAGCGATGTCGACGCGCAATGGACGACCATCGAGGTCCTTACCATTGAGCTGATCAACAGCGTTCTGAGCTTCCGAATCGGAAGCCATTTCCACGAAGCCGAAGCCACGTGAACGACCAGTCATGCGATCCATCATAACGGTGGCGCTGACAACCTGGCCAGCCTGGGCGAAGTGCGCCTTCAAGCTGTCATCGGTCGTGTTGTAGGAAAGGTTTCCTACGTAGAGTTTAGTACCCATATTTTGACTAGTAGAACCGTACTAAATATCCATCTGCTGTGTCACGGATCCTGTCAGACTTCGTCTACGTACTAGTAAGTACGTTTCCTTGTCTGCCATCCGTTCCTTGCATCTGAAACATTTATTACTAGTTCTCTAACTTACTTTTTATTTACTCGCTGACGTCGACCTTGCTTAGCTCTTAAAGTTGAGCACTTATCAGACCCTGATAATATAGCAGATTACCGAAACATTAGCAAATATTGAAATTATGCCTTAAAGATTATCCCAACGGCCACACCGATAGCTACTGCCACGGCGCCCATCAAGACCATGCGAATAGTAGATTTAGTGACGTTTATCTTCAAAACGTGAGCACTAACCACGCTTAAGACGAATAATCCGAGTAACGAGGCGGCGATTGAAATCGGAAAGGCTCGGACGGGAGATAAAATAATATAAGGAAAAAGTGGAATAAATCCGGCCAAAAAATATGAGACGAACATGATCGCTGAGGCAACTAAGGAAAATTTCTTTGATTTAGATTTTCTGGAGACGTACTCTTCAGCCGATTGTTCAGATAAAAAACTACCAACGCCCATGGAAAAAGCTTCGACAAAAATCAAAACAATTCCAGTTAATAAAATTTGTTTTTGCGCAATGCCACCAACAGCTACGCCAGAAAGTAATCCGACCGTAGAGACTAAGCTATCTTCAACACCGAAAATAAAATTTCTGACGTAGCCCGCGAAATGTTCACGAATCAGGTGACGGTCTGTCATATTAAATAAATTATAGCACAATAAAAAAATGCAATAACTGTCCGATCGGACACTTATTGCATTTTTTGCTAACTAGCTAATTTTGTTTATCTTCCGTCGAAAGTGTCATCGATCCAATCATGTTTCTCATCAAAAATGCTTGATGGGTTGAAGTCGTTGTCGCTATCAATCTTTGATCCAATCTTGAAGATCGAGAATTGCTGTTCGGAAACAAGTACGATTTTTGATTTCCAGTTTGAGCCGTAATCTTCTTTAACTAGTGACTCTGTTTTGTAGGGTCGTAGTTCGCTTTTTGATCCAACGGCGTATATTTCTGGTGAGGTTGGGAACTTCACGAGTACTGAACCTGGTTGATAAAGTACGGTTTCACCAAGTGCTATATCCGACATTGTTTTTGAAGAAACGATCTTTACGTCATCAAAATCTTGGTACCAGCTGAAGTAAACCGTTTCGTTTAAGAATGGATGGCGCTTATCGTCTTCGTCAACATAGTAAACCGACTTGCAGGGGTGATCGATACTAAGATTTTTTCCTGAGCACTGCATTTTGATCAAATCGCCTTCGTCGACTGAATTTGTAACTACTGGTGGATAATCATCAAATCTGATTCGATTTTTTACATTAATCGAAGCGGTTGATCCAGACGTAGAGTTACGATCGCCATCGATACACCAGACGTAAGCGTTGTAGGTTCCGTCGTTTTTAAATGTATACTGAGCGGTGAAATTATCATTTTTCGAAGATGAATCGATCATCTTTACATCAGTTGTCTCCTTACCTTCTTTAACAACTAATGTACAAGCATCAACGGCGGATTCACCTTTGGCAGTCGCTGTAAAAGTGGCGGACTCATCTTCATAAACCGTCGATGAGCTTGGCTGGCTAACTGTTGGTCCAACAGTATCAACTTCGAAGGTGATACGCATTGTTGTGCTGGTGTGGCCGGAGTTGTCGTGAGAACGGACAAACATGGTATGCCAACCATTATTCAATTTGTTGGAAGTAAACTGGAACTTATTACCAATACCCTGATAATCAGTGTCATCGATTCGGACGTCATACCAGGTGGCGCCATCGGCCGCTTCCCAAATGAAAGTTGGTGTGGTGTCGTTGGTGTATTGACCTGAGGCAATCGTTAAATCATTTGGAGCATCTAACGTGTAAATCGAAGCCCAAGCGGTTGGAGTCACCAAAAAGCTCAAAATCGCAGCAACGGCTAATGATTTGATATATTGCATAGTAATTTCGATTAATATTCTAATTCAACTCGTAAAAAGCTTGTTTGTCAAGCAAATCTTTGCTATAAAGTAGTTTATGAAAGTTGCAATTATTGGCGGTGGTGCGGCCGGATTGATGGCCACAGCTTCCCTTTTAAAAGAAAATCCACAAGCAGAAATTTTTTTAATTGATCGAAATGATGTTTTAGGAAAGAAGGTAGTTATTTCTGGTGGTGGCCGATGTAACGTAACAACTGGAATTCAAGATCTAAACATCGTACTTACCAAATATCCACGTGGTGCCAAATTCTTAACATCTGCCATGCATCAATTTCCGCCTAGGGCAGTTTATGAATGGTTTGAAACGCACCGAGTACCACTCAAAAATCAAATAGATGATCGAGTTTTTCCAGTTTCCAATGATGGTCATGACATCGTTCATGTTTTTGAAAAGCTTTTTAGAAAAACGTCAGTCAAGGTGATGTTGGAGACTACCGTCGATGGCATCGAGAAAACAACTGATGGCTTCGCGATCACTTTACGCCATCACCCAGAACAGCTAATCGTCGATAAAGTAATTTTAACGACCGGCGGTCAGGCTTATCGTCAGACGGGTTCAACTGGCGACGGTTATGCTTTCGCCACGGCACTTGGCCACACCATTACGCCACTAGCACCGAGTCTTAATTCGTTTACCACATTGGAAAAATGGCCAGCGATAATTTCAGGCTTATCATTTACTAAAGTAAAGATCACGGCGTTCCGAAATAAAAAACCAAATTTCACCGGTCCGATTTTGTTTACACATCAGGGTATTAGCGGTCCGGCTGTTTTTGCTTTATCGTCATTAGTCGCCTTTGAAAAATATGATCAGAAGCAACCGTTAAACATC
>CAYPRR010000064.1:0-5688 GCA_964413245.1 uncultured Gammaproteobacteria bacterium | reverse complement strand
TGTAGTACTAATTGGCGGTGTAATCGGTTTGTATTTACGATTTCCGATTTTATCTTTGGTATTTATTTTGTGGACGATAGCCTTTTTGTACTTCAACTATTTAGCTTCGCTTTGGGCTGTTAAGCTTGATACTGAACGTTCACGATTGGATTCAGAGGTTGGTGGCGCTTTAGCTGATGCAATTTCCAATAGTATTACCATAAAGCTTTTTCCAGCTTTAGATTTTGAGGCCGATCGGTTTTCCGAGATCAGCCAACGACGAGCTAGTCTGCAAACGCGAAGTTGGGACCGTCACGAAATTATATTTGCAATACAATCAATTTTGATGATCGCATTTGAGGCTGGGATAATCTATTTTAGCGTTAATAAATGGATTGATGGTGCGATGACATTGGGCGATATTGCTTTTATTCAAACTTATTTAATTTTAGTTTTCCGTAAGCTGTGGGAGATGGGTCGCTCTTTCCGTCACTTATTTGATGCTTTTGCCGATGGTAAGGAGATGGTGGAAATCATGATGTTGCCACATGCCGTTAGCGATCGTCGTAAAGCAAAGCAACTTAAAGTTGGCCAAGGAAAGATTGAATTTAAAAATGTTGATTTTTCATTCGACAAACGTCGTAAGGTTTTTGATAGTTTTTCATTGTCCATCAGACCTAAGGAAAAAATCGCGTTAGTCGGACCTTCGGGTGCCGGTAAATCAACGGTCACCAAATTATTGTTCCGGTTCTACGATATTGATCGTGGTTCGATTAAAATTGATGGTCAAGACATCGCTAAAGTTACACAGGAAAGTTTACGCTCGCAGATTTCACTAGTGCCACAAGATCCAATTTTGTTCCATCGGACGCTCATGGAAAACATTCGTTACGGTCGGCGTGAGGCGACGGACGAAGAGGTGATTGAGGCAGCTAGAAAGGCACATTGTCACGAATTTATCGCTCAACTTTCGGCTGGATACGAGACTTATGTTGGCGAGCGTGGTGTTAAGTTGTCTGGCGGTGAGCGTCAGCGTGTGGCCATTGCTCGAGCGATATTAGCTAATGCACCGATTTTGGTGCTTGATGAAGCGACTTCTTCACTTGATTCGGAATCAGAGTCCCTGATTCAAGACGCTTTACACGAACTAATGGCTGATAAAACAGTGATCGTGGTGGCGCATCGATTATCAACAATCATGGAGATGGATCGAATTTTGGTGATTGAAAATGGTGCTATCGCCGCACAGGGAACTCACAATGATTTACTGAAGGAAAAGGGAACGTACAAGAGACTTTGGAGTATTCAAGCTGGCGGATTTCGTACTTGATATTGCTGATGATTATGGTACTACTTTTGAAAAAGTCGGCCCGGATACGACTTTTTAAAAGCAGCACCCTAATCATCTAACGCAACATCAACAACAGTTATGCACAAAACTTCACCGCTGATTGTTATAGCGATGCTGATGGTCGCTGTGGCGACGGTTTTTGTAATGTTTGCTCCAGAACCTGAGCAAGTCCGCGTTGGGAGTTTGGACGAAATGCTATTTGTGAGTGGTTATTCGAGAGTGGCCTTACCGTTTACAATTACTATCAATCCAGGACATGTTAATTCAGTGTTGCGTGGATCAATGTATGAAGTTGATCCAAATGGAATCAGTTTAGATCGACCGGCAACTATTCGTATGATGTTTACGGGATTAGGCGATGAAAAAGATTTAGTTCCGTATCGATTTAATGATCAGTTGCAGATGTGGGAAATAGTTGGCCCAATTAAGAATCAAACAGAGAATCATGTAGAAATAGAGACTAGCCAACTTGGACTTTTCTCTTTGGGTGTCTCACCGAAGGTAGAAATGCTTGATTTTGCTTTAACTTATGATCAGTTACGTTCGATGGCGCCAGTTAATGCGACAGGTTACGAAATCGCTGTTGGTTATCGATTAGTAGAAGGCGATCCTGTGATTCGTTTGGCTGGTGTTGGCGAGACTGGTGGTTGTGGCGGCGCGGTCGGTCAAGGAAATCGTGAAGAAAGATCAGAGCTTCAGGTGGATCCAAACTTTTATTTTTTTGCTCGTTGGTTTGTGAGCGACGAATACAGTTGTCCCCAAGATCGTCCTTTTTCGGCTTCAGTTAATATGCTATAATTAATTTATCAAAAAATATTTAAGGAGGAAAAAATATGCCGGTTAAGAAAATGTCTACAAAATCCACAGCACCACGTAAGAGTCGCGCCAAGATGCCGTCGATGGTATCGATGTCCAAAGAGCCAATGGTGCACGCGCCAAAAGTTTGCCGAAGCTGTAACGCTTTGCCAGCTGGCAGCGTAGAATTAGTTAGTTTGCTATTAGTTCTGGTTTTTTCTTTGTCGGCTGTATTATTGACCTCTGGCTACGCTTTGCAGAAGCAGGCCACACAGATCCAGACGTTGGAAGCAGCCGTGTAATTAAATTTTTGCCGTAGGGGCAATCCCATGCTCGCCCTGCCGAAGCCCGGCGAAGGCGGGTGGTTGCCCTGTGAAAATACGGGCCATCGGTCCGTTTTTTTGTTATAATCAAATTACATGAAGCCTCGAATTTCTGAACATAGCTTTTATAAGTATTTAAAGTGTCCATCTTGGTTAACTCGTGAGCTTCGCGATGATCAAGCGGGTGATCTTTTGATTGCTAAGCTTCAGGATGAAGGTTTGTTGCGAGAAAAAGAATTGGAACTTTTGAAGTCTCGGCCACATGCCGAAGTGCGCGATGATGATTTAGATGAAGCTTCGGTGCATACACTCGATCTGATGGCCAAAGGCGAACAGACAATTTATCGTGGCGTTTTATTGTATGGTCATTGGGTAGCGCGACCGGATATTTTAGAAAAAGTTGAAGGGCGTTCTAGTTTTGGTAATTGGTATTATGTTGCCTGCGATATTAAGCGATCAACTCATTTAAAAGATGAATATCAATTTCAGGGTTGTTTTTATGCTGAGCTTTTAGAAAAACTTCAGGGCACTAAGCCGTTGCAGGGTTATGCGATGTTTCAAAGTGGCGTGGTTGAAGGTTACTTACTGGGAGCTTTTTTTACTCAATATAAACTAACGCTTGATGCGATTGAGCGGATTTTGGATGGTGAAGAACAGTCTCATTTTCTGACTTCGGGCTGTAAGCAGTCACCGTATTTTTCAGAGTGCGTAGCCGAGACTCGATCGTGTGATGATCTATCGTTATTGAACCGGGTTTGGCGAAGTGAACTTGATGCTTTACGAGCAGTTGGAATTGATTGTGTGACTAAACTGGCTGATGCTTCCGTGGCAAAAATTAAAAAGATACCTGACTTAACGCTTGATCGGTTGTATTTTTTGCAGCAACAGGCAATTTCATTGGTCGAGAATCGGGTGATCCGTTTAGGGCAAGTTGATTTACCGGTTAACGGTCCAACGGCTTTGGTAGTTGATGTGGAGAGTGACCCATTACGCGACGCTGATTATTTATTTGGCGTCTTATTGGTTTCTGGAGACGAACAGATTTATCACTCATTCTTAGCTAAGAAGCCGGAAGATGAGCGTGATGCTTGGGAGCAATTTGTGGCTTTTGTGGCGCAATATGCTGATGCCACAATTTATCATTATGGTTGGTTTGAGCGAGATGTTTTTCGTCGATTGGCTGAAAAATACGGCACAGGGGCCGAGGTTCTGTCCCAACTTGAAGATCGGATGGTTGATGTTTTAACCAGAATGCGTGAAAAAGTTATTTTTCCGATGCCGTTTTATTCTTTGAAAGATATAGCGAAGTTTATCGGTTACAAATGGCGGGCTGGTGATGCATCGGGACTAGATTCGATTCTTTGGTATGAAGATTGGTTATTAGAAGGAAAAAAGGAGGCGTTACAAGAAATTGTTGATTATAATGAAGATGATGTCCGTGCCACTTGGCTAGTAATTGAGTGGGCTAGAAAAAATTCGCAATAAATATGATCGGACTACCAAAAGAAAATGCTCGTTACAAATCATGGTATGGGTGGTTGTGGTTGGTGATTATCATCTTGGCGATAGTTTTGGGTATTTGGCAAAAGACAACGCTAAAAGATTCACCGGGCGAAGTTGATACCACTTACTTAAACGAGCAAACTTGCACGGATGGTGGCGGTGATTGGAATGATTGTGGGTCTGCCTGTAGGGATGAGCCTGGAGCGCCATGCATTGCCGTTTGTGTAGAGATGTGCGAATGTGAGATGAGTGCGCAGTGTCCGTATGGCTTTACTTGTGGCGATATTATTGATGGAAATGGCGTATGTTCAAGACATTAATCAATGTATTACTGTTAACTGGCATCATTGTTGGTGGTTACTTGTATTTAAATCGGGAAAAAGTTGTACCGACTATTGATCTACCAGCGGTTAGCTATCAAGATGTTAGAGATTCGGTTTCTCTTGATTCGGCGACTAAATTAATCGATGATGTTAAGAATTCTGAGGTGGTTGATAATATTGTAAATAATGTTGACGGAGTGTTACCTGGTAACGTTGAGATAGTAACAGAGGAGGTGATTCCGGAGCCTCAACCTGGGGCCGACGATACTGCTGTCACGACTGATTTGCCGGTGACTTACAACTTAGCGGTTCCGTTTACTTCACAAGCACCAAGTGGTAATTGGGCTCTGCCGTATCAGGAGGCGTGTGAAGAAGCTTCGATTTACATGGTGACTGAATATTATAAGGGGACGCCAGCCGGAAAGATCGACCCAGTCCTGGCTGAAGCGGCCATTAATGAAATTGTGGATTTTGAAAATACATTTTTAGGTTTTTATTTTGATACTACGGTAGCGGAAACGGCATCAATAGTTGATAGCTATTACGGTTATCACACTCGAGTGATCGAAAATCCAACTATCGACGATATCAAACGTCAGGTGGCGGATAACCGTCCGGTGATTGTGCCGGCCGCTGGTCGAGAAT
The DNA here is from genome assembly GCA_964413245.1 of uncultured Gammaproteobacteria bacterium. Lineage (GTDB taxonomy): Bacteria > Patescibacteriota > Patescibacteriia > UBA9934 > UBA9934 > CAYPRR01. Next base: position 769 of record CAYPRR010000064.1, on the reverse strand, counting down.
TAGGCAATCCGAATTTTTCAGGAGTTGGACCGCTTTACCACATGTTGGTGATCAAGGGTTATACGGCTGATAAATTCATCACTAACGATCCAGGAACTCGTAATGGAGAGAACTACGGCTATGATTTCGACGTGATTATGGAAGCGATGGGTGATTGGAACGGCGGTGATCCAGCCCACGGGGCCAAAAGAATTTTAGTGATTACTCCATAGCGATATGACGATAATTTTGGGCATGGCTTTGGGCGGTTTGGTGGCTTTTGTTTTAGCGATACCGGCGATTATTTTGGAGGCTTCACGTCGCCTAAAAAACACACCGCTACTCATTGATGTTCATTTGTGGCGTGGAAAGAAATTATCAGATGGTGAAGCTTTTTCTTTTGGTTTATTGCTTCATTTGATCATTGGTACGCTTTACGGCCTTTGTTACACTATCTTTGCTGGTCAAGGTTGGTTGTTCATTACTAATGCACCTTATACCTTACAGTCGATGTTAATATTCGCTGTGTGTTCGTGGTTAGTGCTCGGTGCTATTTTATTGCCACTTATCGGTCTAGGTTTTTTTGGACGCAAAGAAGGCCAAATGGTCTGGCTTGAAACTTTAACCAGCTTAATATTCGAAGGAGCTATTTTGTGGCTGTTGATTCAGTATTATCAACCTTTCTACTTTTAGTTGATGAGCTATATAAAAATCATCCCATTTAAAATGGGATGATTTTTTATTTGACTAGATGTCGTTGTCGCTATCAGAATCGTCTCCAGAACTTTCG
>CAYPRR010000063.1:0-5690 GCA_964413245.1 uncultured Gammaproteobacteria bacterium | reverse complement strand
CGCCACTAGTAATCAGCTTGTCTAAACAATACTGATCGTCTTGCCACAAATCAGCAAAAACCAAAACACCAATCTTCATTGCCCGTTTCAAAGCCTTAGCCAACACTCGATAATAATTTGGAGACTCAAAGCCACCCCAGTGGTTCATCTGCAGATTCAAATATTGACGAGCGAATAACAAGGCGGAATCTTGGCTCGTAAAAACTATCCGACCGTCATATACAACGAGATCATCATCTAAATATCCGGTATCCGGACCTGACCCCATTTCACGCCATACAATAATCCAGCGATCTGCTCTTCCTCACTAGCGCCCAATTTTTTTAGCAATAACATGACACCAACGCAATGTTCAAAACGATTAAAACCTTTTTTGTGATAATACTCGTCCGGTAAACCCAATTGGGCAACTCCCCTCATTCTTTGAAGCGGCGCACTCAAAATCAACTCACATAAAACTGGCGAGTTTACTTCGACTTGGCCGTAAACTTGATCTATTATCCACATAATAATCTGATCTTATCATGACTATCTATAAACTGTTCGACTCGGTGATATAATTATATTATAAATCTTAATTTAACTTTATGTACGAAGGAGGAATGTGCAAGTGCCCACATCACAAAATGATTCCATTATTCATCATGCTCATTGGTTTGATATTTTTAGGTCAAGCAGCCGGCTATATCACCGATACCTTCGCTGACATGACTTGGCCAATCGTCTTGATCCTAATCGGTCTTCAGAAAATGACTAGCGGGATGTGTAAGTGCGACATAAAGAAGAAGTAGGTTAAGAAACCGTTCCTTGCATCTGGAGCATTTGTCGCTAGTTTCCGAACGAACAAAAAATCTCAGCGAACGTTCGCTGAGATTTTTTTTCTTCTACTTAGTACCCGATCACGCTAACCAACCAACGATTAAGTACATTTACATTTCCAGGAATCCAGCGCATCGCTTTCACCAGACCAGTGTATGGATCAACAACTGCAATACGCTGTCCGTATGGAGCTATGACAATTAAATTATCACTGTCCTTATACTGATAAACGCTGTAGATGGACGTTGATGCGGTCATTGCATAAATCTGAAATAATTTTGAGGATCCGTCGCCATAAGTTACGATAATCGAACCGTTAATCGTACCAACACCGCTAAAATAAGCTTGTGTATCATTTATGTCTGTTGAATTCGTTACGTAACCACTGGGTGCGGTGCTCGCACAAACAGAAGTCGTATCTGATAAATTACCAAGAGTGTCACCATCGGAATCACGGAAATAAGTGATATCTGATGAAACAGAAGCATCCAAATCATTACAATCACTCTCACTCACCACACCATCGCTATCCGCATCAATTATCACCGGCTCTGGTTCAGGCAATGGAGCAGTCACTGGACAGCTCACAGGGAAACCATCGTAACGGTAAACCGGACCAGTGTCATTAGCAATAAATAATGATGCAGTTCCAGCAGTGCAATCAACTCGCAAAGCTACACCTTCTGGCTGTGGTTGACTTGGTAAGACATATTCCAAATAGCTATGATCTGCACTGTAAGCACGCAAAACGCCAGAACCCATTACATACAATTTTTCATCTTCGGCAAGAGACAATGACTGAACATTAATCCCCGTTGACCAACTGGTAATTAAACTTAGCACACCACCAGTGATATCAAATTCATAAATCACACCAGTCGCTTGATGTCCAACATAAAGCGTTGTGCCAGAAATTGCTAAACCTTCTGGACCAAGATTGTCGCTACCTGCAATCCACGACGATAAATCGTAAGTAGCCAATTTTACATGTGTCATTAAATCGTAAGCATAAACATCCCGATCTCGTTCATGCAACACATATAAGGTATTCCCAGAAACAGCAACACCCTCAAGATCGGCGCCAGATGAGATCAACCACTCAGACAATTGATCACCACTATCGTTCATTATTGCTACGTCACCCTCATCTGAGACCAAAACAAGACTATCCCCTAAAATGGCAATGTCACTTGGCTCAAATACTCGACCGCTCGGAGGCAAGGTTACTGTTAAATTAGACGAAATTGTGGTTGCTGATGCTACTGGCCAAGCAGAAGCAGCTAATGCAAATGGAGCGCTGGAGAAGATGACCGTGGACAAAACGACGATAAATATATAACGCATAGTTTCTGCATTATAGCACAAGAAATTTGGTTCTCTTGACGAGTACCCCATGGGGGTATATGCTTTGATTTATATGGATAACGTAAACGCTAAAAAAATTCTCCAACGACTCAGCATTGCCGAAGGACAAATTCGTGGACTGCGCGATCTAATAAACAATAACGCCTACTGTATTGATGTCATTACCCAAACATCAGCAGTAAAACAGGCGCTCTCCGGCATTGAAGATATGTTACTCGAAAATCACCTAAGTACCTGCGCCATCAATCAAATTAAAAAAGGTAACGAGAGCCAAGCCATCGAAGAAATAATTAAAGTTTATAAACTTAAACGCCGATAAAATATGTCTCAACAAATCGTTCCTATTCGCGGTATGCACTGCCGTTCATGTGAATTGCTTCTTGAAGATGTGATAGGCGAAGTCGAAGGTGTTGAAAAAGTAAAAGTTGATTTTCGAAAAGGCCGAGCCACTATTAGTCAAACAAAAAATATAGATCAAAATAATCTTTCGGTGGCGATTAAAAAAGCCGGCTACGAAATTGGCGAACCTGGAAAATTGCCGTGGATCACCAAAGATCCTACTGATTGGCAATACATGCTTTTTGCTGCCGTATTATTATTCGCCATCTACTCACTGCTTTCAGGTACCGGTTTATTTAATTTTGCGCTCGATGAGAGCAATGTCACAGTTTCTTTTGCTCTGATGCTCGGCTTAGTTGCTGGCGTTTCAACCTGTATGGCACTGGTTGGTGGACTGATTCTAGGTGTTGCCGCTCGTCATGCCGAAATCCATCCAGAAGCCACCGCTTGGGAAAATTTCCGCCCTCATATTTTCTTCAACGGCGGTCGAGTTCTTGGTTACACTGTGCTTGGTGGTTTGCTCGGATCACTCGGTGACTTCCTACAAATTTCAGGAAACACTCTAGCCCTACTCACCCTAGCTGTTGGTTTGGTGATGGTCATCCTTGGTCTTAAATTAACCAATCTTTCACCACGAATCTCGGCGACTTCAATCACCCTGCCATCTTCAATCGCTCGTTTTCTTGGATTAGCCGAACATCAAAAAGAATACAGTCATCAAGCTTCCATGGTCACGGGAGCATTAACTTTTTTCTTGCCATGTGGGTTTACTCAAGCAATGCAACTTTACGCAATTAGTACCGGCGACTTCAAAACTGGTGCCATCATCATGGGTGCTTTTGCCTTGGGCACCGTGCCAGCTCTTCTGGGAATCGGCGGGCTATCTTCGATCATAAAAGGCACAGCCGCTCGTGCCTTTTATGCTGTGGTTGGCATCCTGGTGATCGTCTTTGGTGTTTACAATATTCAAAGTGCTCGAGCGGTATTACCAAACATCACATCTAATTCCACCTCGCCAACCGAACAAGTCGAACCTGGAAATTCACAAATTATCACCATGACCCAGACGGCTTCTGGCTACTCACCAAGCACCTTAAAAGTAAAAGTTGGCGTGCCAGTTAAATGGGTCATTACTTCGGAATCTTCATTCACTTGTGCTTCGAGCATCGTCGTGCCATCACTCGGAATCAGTAAAAATTTAAGTAAAGGCGAAAACATTATCGAATTCACTCCGACCGCCACCGGCACCATCCCCTTTTCCTGTTCGATGGGTATGTACCGCGGATCATTCATTGTTGAATAACCTATGTCTGAATTAACTTTTCGTATTACCAATCTTAACTGCGAAGCCTGCGTTAAAATATCAACTAAAGCACTCAGTAAAATACCTGGCGTGACTGATGCTTCAGTCGATCTAGCGTCCGGCGCCGTAAAAATAAACTCAGCTTCACCTATCGACACAAGTCTAATCGTAGAAACGCTCAAGGCTAAAGATTTCGAGACCGATCTCTAAATTCATACGAATAATTTAATCGAGAACTAGCGTCAAATGCTCAGCAGCTAGGCAAGCGACAGACTGGCCGTAAAGCTATATTTTTCGAAAAGTCGGCCCGGATACGACTTTTCTCGAAACATAACTTTACGGCTGGCGTCTGATCACTGGCGCATAATTATAAAAACTAAACATTTAATGCGGTTCTAATCTATATGGAAAAACTATTTCGCGTTTCTGGAATGCACTGTGCTTCCTGTGAAACGCTAATCAGCGAGGAAATTAAAGATCTTCCTAGTGTGGTTGAAGTTACTGTCGATTATAAGGATGGCACTTGCTTTGTGTCACTTAGCCAAGATATTCCAGATCATGTCATCATTAGCGCAATCAAGCGGGCTGGCTATGAAGCTGTTGCCGCCACAGCTGAACATCAATCACCATCAACTAATTTCATCGAACTCATTCAAAATGAGAGCAACCGCATCAATTTTAAATATCTAGTCGAAACAGTCGGAGAAGGCACTATTAAGCTTGATGACTCCGGCAAACCTTTTTTTCAAGGTAAAATTACTAGAGATAAAAGTGGGTCATTAGAATTTCCAGCGAGTCAAAAAAATAATATTTCTGAGCTAACTCATTCTTTTGAACAGCTACTTAACGAAAATACTAACACTCCAGCAATGACCGTAACACCAACAAATAAACCAATCATCGAAAAGAAAGATCAGCTAGAAAACGAAAAGAAAACTACGCTCCGAATTTCTGGTATGCACTGTACTTCGTGTGCTGGTATCATCACAAAAAATCTTCAAAAATTACCTGGCGTTGCCCAAGCTCAAGTTAGTTTCGCTACCGAAAAAGCTCAAGTCACTTTTGATCCAAATCAAACTAATGAAACAGCAATTATTGCGCAGATCAAGAAGGCTGGTTATAAATCAGAAATCGAAGGAGTAGCTAGTCCAGACGAAGATCGTAAACGACGTCATCAAGAGATTAAATCTTATTGGCAGAAGTTTTTCATTGGCGCCGTACTTTCATTGCCAATGGTCTATTTCATGTTCCTGGATTTCTTTTCATTCCTACCAGGCCGCACGCTACTACTGCCATGGGTCGGGATCATTTCTCTAATACTCGCCACACCAGTACAAATCTTCCTAGGTGCTGGCTTTTATCGAGGAATGTGGTCGAGTTTGCGAATGAAAACGTTCAACATGGATAGCTTAATCGCTATTGGCACTAGCACAGCCTTCATCTACAGCTTAGTGAATTTGATTATTTACGCTGTAACTAATAATTCTGTACTTGGAATTGATGGCGCCAAAATTCCAGAACTTTATTTTGAAACGGCCGCTTTCCTGATCACCTTCGTACTTTTAGGTAAATGGCTGGAAAGCAAAGCTAAAGGCGAGACATCCGATGCGGTTCGTAAACTGATGGATCTGCAGGCTAAAACGGCCCGAGTCTTACGTGACGGTAAAACTATCGATATTCCAATCGGTGATGTTTTAGAAGGCGACATCGTAATTGTTCGTCCAGGAGAAAAAGTTCCGGTTGATGGTGTAATCACAACCGGTGATTCATCAATCGATGAATCGATGTTGACCGGCGAAAGTATTCCTGTTGAAAAACATGCCGGCAACAAAGTTATCGGTGCGACCATCAATAAAAATGGTAG
>CAYPRR010000062.1:2525-5736 GCA_964413245.1 uncultured Gammaproteobacteria bacterium | reverse complement strand
TGCTCTCGCTGATCAAAGCCGAACGATTCGTATTCCGGTGCACATGGTGGAAACAATCAACCGCTTTAAGCAGATTGAGCGTCAGTTGATCCAAGACTTGGGTCGTGAACCATTGCCGGAAGAATTGGCGCAAGAAATGAATCTAGCCGTCGATAAAGTCCGCCACATCATGAAGATCTCGCAGGAGACAGTTAGTCTCGAAGCTTCGGTGGGTGATGATGACGAAGATTCAAAACTTGAAGATTTCATCGAAGATACTAAAACAATTTCGCCAGATAAAGCGGCGGCTCGTGAGTTGCTTCGTGATTACGTTCAGGTAGCGATGTCTGATCTTACGCCTCGTGAGCAAAAGATTTTGGAAATGCGCTTCGGCTTGGTGGATGGCGTATCTCACACCTTGGAAGAAGTCGGTCGTGAATTCGACGTTACCCGTGAACGTATTCGTCAGATCGAAGCCAAGGCACTCGAAAAGATTCAGCAAAAAGATATTATCAGTAAGCTACGTGATTACTAGAAATAAAAGCGCCCGGGACTCAGTGAGTTCCGGGCTTTGAGTTTTCGGTCACGCCTTTTTGGTGGCGTGAGTGGCATGCAGGGCGAAGAGTTCCTCGCGGTTGAGCTGGCCCTTCTTGAGCAGGGCAGCGGTGATGGCATCGAGCAACGGTCGCTCTTCAGACAGAATGTTGATTGCTCGTTGGTGGCCCTGTTTGAGCAATTGAACAACGGCGGCCATGCGCTGGTGGTCGAGCTGTTCACTCTTGTGCCCGAGCTCACCGAGCTTGGTGTAATCGATGGGCGTTGCGTGGTGACCGCCAGCGAACAGGTTATGCGCCTGATCAGCGAGCTGTGCGGCGTACGCAAGATCACTTTTACATCCGTCGAAATGCGCGCCCAACACCAGCGATTCGGCTGCCAGCCCACCGTAAGAACATACGATGAAGCACAGGTAGTCTTGCTCGGTCATCAGGTCGTCTTCTGTCTTCAGTTGAATCTTACCGCCAGAGCCATCGATCCAATTGTAGCCGTCAGCCCTGGCATCTTGCACCCAGCCTGGACAGAGGCGCAGACAAACGATTATATGTCCAGACTCGTGTATAGCACATAGTCTATGGATTTCCGGTGATTGGCGTAGTTCAGCGACCCGATTGAACAGGTGACGCTGTACGATCGGTAGCAGATGCTTCTTGGTCCAGGAAACAACGAGCGGTAGCAACTCGCGCTCATTGTAGTTCGCAATGGCGATGAGCCAGCTGGCAAAGTACCAGGCTACGAACAAAGTGATGGCGATGTCACCAGTGCTAGGAAGGGAATTCAATTTGGGCTCCAAAGAACAGGTTGACTGACAAAAATTTATATCAAAATGCAAGCTTTTAGTCAACAAAAAATACTTCACCCGTGGCCGATTGGCCGTTGAGTGAAGTATTAATTTTGATTTTTAGTTTTGACCGCGATCAAAGCGCTTACGATCGACTTCGGTTAAGTGCTTTTTGCGCAAACGAATGGCGGTTGGCGTGGCTTCGACGTATTCATCGGCTTCACAGATTTCTAGCGCACGTTCCAAGGTCATTTCGATTGGTGGTTCCAGCTTAATGAGCTGATCAGCACCGCTAGAACGCATGTTGGATTGTTTCTTTTCTTTGATTGGGTTAACAGTCATGGTTTCCTTCATGGACATACCAATGACCATACCTTCGTAAACCTCAACGGCTGGGCCGATAAAGAGTGGACCACGCTGTTGAATGGTGTCCAAGGCATAAGCGGCAGTAAAGCCAGTAAAGCCAGAGATAATAGTACCGTGTGTTCGACGAGCGATTTCACCACGATATGGAGCGTAATGCGAGAAGATGTGGCTGAGTGTGCCTTCGCCCTTAGTGAGGGTTAAGAAATCAGCACGCAAACCAAGAAGACCACGAGTTGGGACCAAGTATTCCAAACGGGTCAAACCGTTCTTGGAATCCATGGAAACCATTTCACCTTTACGGCTACCCATCTTTTCGATGATCGAACCAGAGAATTCATCTGGAACATCGATAACGGTGGCTTCGATTGGCTCCTGCTTAACGCCATCAATTTCGCGCATGATGACTTGAGGCTGGGAAATTTGAAGTTCAAAACCTTCGCGACGCATCTGTTCAACCAGCACGGCAATGTGCATTTCACCACGACCGGAAACGGTGAAGACATCAGAACTTTCTGGGAATTCAACCTTCAAACCGACGTTTGTTTCCAATTCACGTGTTAAACGCTCACGAATCTGGCGCGACGTGACGAAGGTTCCTTCACGACCAGCAAATGGGGAGTTGTTAACTAGCATGTTCATGGCGATGGTTGGAGCATCAATAGTGATGTGTGGCATTGGCTCGGCGTTTGGATCCTCAGCAATGGTATCGCCAACGTAAATGTGTTCAATACCGGCGATGTGCACGATGTCACCAGCCTCAGCTGAACTGACTTCACATTTGTTCATGCCTTGGTTGGAAAGAATTTTGGTGATTTTAGCTGGAACGCGTGAGCCATCATTTTTGATGACAGTGACGTTCATACCAACCTTAGCTGTGCCTTCGTAAATACGGCCAACACCCATACGACCAACGTAGTTATCGTAGGCCAAAATGGCTGGCTGGAAACGCATTGGCACTTCGGTGTTGTGTGGGGCTGGTGGTACGGACGATAGAATTAAATCAAATAATGGTTCTAAGTTGGTTGAAGTATCATCCATGTTGAGCTTAGCCATTCCTTCACGAGCGATGGCGTAAACATGCTTAAAATCGAGCTGCGCATCGGTAGCGCCAAGTTCGACCATCAAATCGAAAACTTCGTTCACGACTTCATCTGGTCGGGCGGTTGGTTTATCAATTTTGTTGATAACTAGAATTGGCTTCAAGCCAAGTTCCAAAGACTTACGCAAAACGAAACGAGTCTGCGGCATTGGACCTTCGGCAGCATCAACAACCAAAAGAACCGAGTCAACCATACGCAGAACACGTTCGACTTCTGAACCGAAGTCAGCGTGGCCTGGGGTGTCCATGATGTTGATTTTGACGCCTTTGAACGAAACGGCGGTGTTCTTGGCATAAATGGTAATTCCACGCTCGCGTTCGAGTTCGTTAGAATCCATGACACAATCCTGAACAACTTCACGTTCGGTAAAGGTGCCGTACTGTTTGAGCATACCGTCAACTAGGGTAGTTTTACCGTGGTCGACGTGGGC
>CAYPRR010000062.1:0-2425 GCA_964413245.1 uncultured Gammaproteobacteria bacterium | reverse complement strand
CGTACTGTTTGAGCATACCGTCAACTAGGGTAGTTTTACCGTGGTCGACGTGGGCAATGATAGCGATGTTTCGGAATTCCATAATGGGCGGAGTATGCTGGTTTTATGGCTTCTTGTCAAGGATTTCAGGGTAGGGGATAATCAGACTTGAATATGACTGATCAAAGTTTCTCAGAAAAAGACGTGGCCGTGGGTTTGATCATGTTTAATGGGCTTTTATTGGTTCGCCAGCGAAAAGACGTCAATCCGATGTGGGATAAGAAGTGGGAGTTTCCGGGTGGGAAGGTAGAAGCTGAAGAAACCTATCAACAGGCCATTATTCGTGAAGTATTTGAAGAAACTGGTCTTACTATCGTTGATCCTCAAATTAAAGGCACTCACCAAATTGACTGGGATTTGCCGGGCCGAATTCTTCGTGTTCATCTACACTGTTTTGTTTGCTCCGCTCCGACTAATGAAGTGGTGGCTGAAGAACGCTCTTGCTACGGCCATGCTTGGGTCGATCCAGTCGAAGCACTCACTATGGATTTGCTCGAAGGCAACGCTGAAATTATCAAAAAGTTTTTACTCAAATAAAAACGCGCCCCGAGGGACACGTTTTTGAGAGCTTATTTTCTGATGTAGTCTGGGTAAATAGTTGGGTCGATGGTGCGGTCGAAGCAGACGCGACCAGCAGTGTGAGCCCAGGTTTGAGATACTTCACCGTAAGCGCCGTAGTACATTGGTTCCGCGATAATTGTAGTTTTTGAAGTTGACTCATCAGTTGTAAAAGTGGCACAAAGCTGGAAGTCTAGATCACCAGCAATAATATATTCGTAGGAGGCTGAGCTATCTGGATCTACCGGAACGACAACACCGGTGATTGTGTTATTTAAACTATCAAGATCAGCTGGTAGCATTTTTTTCTGTCCGTAGTAATCAACGATTTGATTTTGAATAGTTGCAAGGTCGTTAATTCGCTGACCATCAAAACGTACCTGGCGTTGCTGTGCTGGCGAACCAACGAAATAGAATCCGAGAGCAATAGCGATCACGATAATTGCTGAAGAAGCGATAGCGCAATTTTTTGGTAGTTTTGATTTTGATTCACCTTCGTTGCGTAGATCCCAAAGGTAGTAAGCGAAGACACAGGCAGCGGTCACCAGGACAACGATAACTTTTAGAATGAATCGTGTGGTGATTTCACCGTTAAGGAAATAGTTAACCAGCGTTACTAAATCGATAATTATTGTAACAGCCGTGACGAATAAAGTGAGATAAAGGAGCCATTTTCTAATTCCAATCTGTGACTTTTCTGGTCGATCGGCTAAATCTTTATTGATGATCCAGGACATTAAGATGTAAACCGGCCAAACGACGATTAAAGAAGCCATCGACATTCGAATGCTATCTAGCGAACCGGTGTAATAAAAATTCAGTGCATCGGGGAACTTAACGTTGATGTACTCAAGGAGCATGGTGATAAAACTGATCACGCCGACGTAAAGCATAGCGATGGCTAGTAGATGTGAAAAGACATCTTTGGCCGTACTTTTAGGAAGTCCGTTCATAAATAATCAGGATTAATAATGCAAATAATATACCATAACGGTTGACTTTTTGCTCAAAAACGTGTAATATTGGCCCAATATGTTTCTAACCATTATCACTGATTGTCGCGATGCTAACGCCCAAGCTCGTCAGGAAACGCGCTACGGCGCCCTGTTTCCAGAAGCGACTTTGAGCTTTGTTGGCGTTTCGTCAGATATCGAAGCGGCTGGCAATTTAATTGATATTCTTGATGCTTCCGATGGTCAGCCCGGAGTTATTGCTGTAAACGTCGCTCCACGTCACAAAGGCGCAAAAAAGTGGCCAAACGGCACGCCGTTCGGTTATTTATGGATTGGCCAGGTATTGGTGGTTTGTACCATCGACGGCGCTACGCTCTCGCTTTTAAAGAAGCTTGGTTTAGCTGATTTAGTTCATGTCACGGATATTCGAACGGTTTTATCGGCTAATAATTTTGATGCTGAATTAATCGAACATGCCGCCAAATCACAGTTCCGCAGTTTTGATTATCTACCACGTCTAGCTCAATTGGTTTGGAACAAGCAAACTATCCCAGCTGAAGTATTGCCATTCTCAGAAATTCCATCGGCCGTGCCAGAAGTTTGGTGGATTGATTCGTTCGGTAATTGTAAGACGACGCTCTTGGCTCCAGATGTTGATTTCGATAATGGCGCTAAGCGTGAAATTGTATTAAACGGTTTGACTATCGAAACAACTTGTTACAATCATCTGCGTGATCTGCCTGATTACAACACCGGCTTAGTCCTCGGTAGCTCAGGTTACGGTTCTCAACGCTTTCTAGAATTAATGATCCAAGGCACTAGCGCCGCTAAGCATTACGAAATTTCTAAGAAAGACACCTTCCAAATTAACACTT
>CAYPRR010000061.1:0-5790 GCA_964413245.1 uncultured Gammaproteobacteria bacterium | reverse complement strand
ATGAAACCGTTCTTTAGTCCCTGCTGTTTGAATGATAACGCTTCCATAAGTTAAAAAAGTAGGAATTATGCCATGCATTTCACTTGTGATGTCTTGAATTTGGTTTAGATGAAGTTCGGAAGTCACCCGTGAAAAAAGTCCGTTTTGTTCAGTGTTAATAACCCGTTCATTAGTTACAATCCACATGTCCAGATAATAGTCTGTAAACTGAGTCATGGTTATAAGTAGAACCATTAACAGGTAAATGCTCAGGATGACTACTGCTAGTTGGTTTTCAAGTAGTGCGCTTAGCGTAGTGAATCCACCAAACTGCACTAGAATAATCGCAAGAGCTGGTACTAAAATTAATCCCAAAGCATAACCAAAGATCCCAACCACAACAATCCAGTGACGGCGCAAAAAAATCTGACAAGTTTCGTCACGTTGTTGATTTGGTAATTTATGAAGACTGATCATAAGCTATTCAAGGAATTACCAGTTACGTTTAACCGTAACAGGCCAGTTAGATCAATGGTCGAATTCCAATCGAATGTTGAAAGTAAGCCAAAACTTACGGTAACAACAGCTAAAAAAGATAATATGTAGCCAGCGATAACTAATAATGAAAGCCCTGATTGCAATCCAAATTTTGCAATGTGGTAAACATTAAAGAAAGCAAATAATCCAGTTACAGCTACGACTAGGGCGTAAGGAGCTAATAAATACCAAAGTGGAAACATATCGATTCCATTGTATCACTTTCCTAAGTGTTCGTAAGCTCGTTTAGTGGCGATACGACCTCGAGGCGTACGTTCTAAGAACCCAAGTTGCAATAAGAACGGCTCGTAAATTTCTTCAATCGTTTCCATTTCTTCCTGGCTGGCGGCCGCTAAAGTCTGTAATCCAACTGGTCCGCCTTGAAATTTATCGATTAGAGTTCGCAGAATGTGACGATCGGTCGCATCAAGACCGAGTTTATCAATGGCTAACATTTGCAGGGCACTGTCGGCCACAACTGTATCGAGTTCGCCATCATGATTTACTTCGGCATAATCACGAACGCGCTTTAGTAATCGATTAGCGATGCGTGGTGTGCGTCGTGATCGGCTGGCGATGGTGGCGCAAGTTTCCTGATCCATCTTCATGCCCAAAATTTGTCCAGATCGATCTAGAATTTTTTCTATTTCCTGATCTTCGTAAAAGTTTAAATGAAAGGTAACGCCAAATCGATCACGCAGTGGCGAGGAGAGGAGTGAGAGGCGTGTGGTGGCGCCAATGATGGTAAAGCGTTCGAGTCCTAGTCGCAGTGTTCGGGCTGATGGTCCTTTACCAACAACCAAATCAAGTGCGTAATCTTCCATGGCTGGATAAAGCACCTCTTCGATCTGACGATTCAAGCGGTGAATTTCATCGATAAACAGGACATCGCCGCGCTTTAGGTTGGAAAGAATCGCTGCTAAGTCACCAACTCGTTCTAGGGCTGGCCCAGAAGTCACTCGAACTTGTGAGCCCATTTCTTGGCCGATGACATTAGCTAGAGTGGTTTTTCCAAGTCCAGGATTACCGTAAAGCAAGATGTGTTCCAGTGGTTCTTCACGTTTTTTAGCCGCACCGATAAAGATATTCAAATTGCCTTTCAGCTCTTCTTGCCCTACAAAATCAGCTAAAAACTTGGGCCGTAAGCTCAATTCAAACTTCTGCTCTTCGCCGGTGGCTTCTTTGGCGACCACCCGAGGCGTCACTGACTCATCGTAGTTGGACTCGATCATATCTTAGGGTATATTAGCACATAAATATGAGAATTCTTATCGTCGGCTCTGGCCCATCTGGTTATCAATTTAAACGTCTCAAAGAAGAAGGGGAAAAGCATGGTCATAGTGTTGATCGATGTTACTCGGCTGATTTGGCAATACATTTTGATGCGCAAGGGTTTAGGGCCGAAATTAATGGTAGCCATTTAGCGAGTTATGATGTTGTTCGTCTGCAAACTGTTTCTAGGAATTCGGTCGATTGGCATCTGGTGGTTGATTATTATTCGAAGAATTCAAAAACAAAGTTTATCGATACCCAATCGGTAAAATTAAGCGTCGGAGAATTTTCGATGGGCGGGGAATACTTGGCTTGCCAGCGGGAAAACATTGCGATTCCTAGATCATTCATGGCTCGCCGCGAACAATTATTAGTTGATGAACTCAAGAATTTTTCATTGCCGTGCATTATCAAAACGACTAATAGCCGTAAAGGTTTGGAGGTTGGTTTAGTAAAGAGCGTTGGCGACATTGCCAAATTTGTGACTGCGCATCCGTTGGTCGTCGCTGGTACGCAATATGTCTTACGTGAATTTATTCCCAACGACGGCGACTTACGAGTTTTTGTGATCGGTGGTCGAGTGATCGGGGTGATGAAGCGCAGTCCGAAGTCTGGGGAGTTTCGGGCGAATATTAGTCAGGGCGGTTCTGGTACGGTGTTCGATCTTTCAACACGACCAGATATTCAGGCGATGGCGGAGCGGATCGCAGTTGTTCGGGGGCTGGATTTTGCTGGAGTGGACGTAATAATTAACTCAAAAACTGATCAGGCCTATCTTCTGGAAGTGAACGATGGCCCGCAAATTGAGGGTTTTGAGAGGTATACCGGCGTCAACGTGGCTGGGCTGATGATCGAGTATTTCGAGCACCTGACCGATGTAGTCTGATTACATCGGATGTCCTTAAAGAACATCGATATCTCAGGACTTGAAGAAATATCCGAAAAGCGTTATCTTTTGGTCGCTACGGGTCGGTGATGGAATGGTATACATAAGACACTTAAAATGTCTGGGCCTACAAGCCATGCGGGTTCGACTCCCGCCCGACCCACCATCCTACGTCGCTCAAAGAATTGAGCTATGAAGGATAAAAAAATATCCAGATTCGTCTGGATATTTTTGTTTGGCCTAATTATTTACAATTTTTAATGACAGCGTCGACGGACAGTCCTTCGGTGGCCCAGACAGGTAAGTCGGCACCGGTGATATTTTCAGTGATGGCTCGTGAGTAATTCCAGGTTCGCCAATCGTTTACTTTAAAAACATCACGATCTTCGTACCAAAGCTGAACGATTCGTCGGACGTAAGCGTCGTCACGCATCGATTGAACCCAGCCATCTTGTTGTGACAGTCCAATAATTTCTTGGCACTTAGCATCTCCTTTTTCATAACTGCCAGAATCGATAATCACTCGAATGGGATTTTCGACGGCCATCAGGCCAAAGATTTTTTCTGGCATGGAATGAGCGATAACAATTTGCGAATAGGCTTCGGCTGATAATTGATCAAACTGGTAGACATCGATATAGCGATCAGGTGTGGAGGCTCGGCGAATGTTTAAGGCTACGGAAGCAGCATCCGGCGAAGACATCGTAAAAAGCAGAGCGCAGGTGCCAAGTACAACTAAACCTTGGCGCATCACAATGACTTGAGATTGGTTTTTGGCGATGTTGTAGGCGAGCATGAGCAACAGAATCGTTATTGTATCCATCACGGCTAGTGAGAAAATTCTCGCCGGAGTGTAGCCGTAGGCACCGATGTAAAGAAACATCCGAGAGTAGGCGGAAACTAGAATCAAGAAGGTTTCACCAAGCAAAGTTAGATGCAGTCCCATCAACTTCTTATCAGTTTTAAAACCGTGAGTGGCTCTAAGGGTTAGAATAACCCCAGCTACTAACACAGCGGAAATAACTAGCTGATTGAAACCAGACCGCGCATAACTTGAATAGGTGATATCTAGCGAACGAAGCGCTGTTTCACCACCAAATAATGTTGTCGCCTGAACGATTAAGAATAGGGCAAAGAGCGTTACTAATCCTGTGAGCATCACCTTACTCTCGGTCAGAAAACGAGGAACTATTTCATTTTTGTGTTCAATAACGAATCTCTCCCAAAACGCTGCGGCAAAAAATAAGGTAAATAATACGGTAAAGAATCCAACGATGATTAGATGCTGGATCAGTCGTGGTAGATCGGTAAATGTTCCCAGCCACTCCCAGAAGTCTTGAATGTAAGAGGCGAAAACAGCATCAGCACTGGCGAAGATGGCGATGAAGATCAGTAAAATCGGTAACGAGAAAATTACACCACGTAGGATTGAAGATTGTCGAAAGGTAACTTTTTCTGGTTTCAGATGCGAGATAAAGTTGAGGCGTGACATAAGGCGCATGCCCAGATCAAATGTACCAGTGAAGAAGACATCGAGCGGATGATGGAAATGTGCTTGGTGGCCAATGGCGAAAACGACGAATAATAAGTTGGCGATTAAAAAACCTAGACCGCTAACCGTCAGACCATAGCCTGAAGTCCAAATGGCAAAAGTACCAGCAAAGGCTAAGGCAAAACCGGCGGCGAGGTGGGCGCGATGTGGTAAGCGATGCTCACTAATTTTCGCTACCAAATAACTCGCACCAATGAATAGCGCCTCGGCAATTAACAAATTAAGCCCCAGCCGATCGGTTCCATAAAAGAGCCAATCAAACAAAAGTCCCAAAACTAGGCCGATTAATGCAATTTTGAAAGGTAGTTTCATAATGTATCTACAATAACAAAACAGGACGGCCTGTAAAGCACGTCCCGTTTATTTTTATGCTGCCATTTCTGCCAATTCGTCGGTTGCATCTACGATTTTTACTGTTTTTCCCTTTTCAGCCAGACTGGTAATAATTGCTGGCAAGACTGTTTCGCGAACTCCTTTTTTGATGTTTTCATTTAATACCAGTATATAGGCACCAGGTTGGGTTTCAAATATTTCGCCAATATCGTTTTCAAACGTTTCAGACGTTCCGTGAAAGCCAGTTTTTAATTTATCACCATCGATTTCAAAAAAGTTGTAACGGTCGGTTCCGGTACTAGTACGAACGTCGACAGATGGAAACTTGGTGATTCGGAATTCCCATGGACCACGGGATTCTGGAGAACCTGGATTATGCATATTCGTAATTATTATTAAGCGGCTTTTTGTTCTTCCTCGGCTTCATCTTCTGACTCTGGTCCAATGATTGCTGATTCGACTGGTTCTTCAGATCGTGCAATGGTTGGCTCGCGACGTGGCTCTTCGGCCGGCATGGCTAGGGTGACCTCTGGTGGCAAGCTATCTCCGCCTTCGCCTGAAGTATCAGTTTTTGGAGTTTCTTCTGCTGTGGCGCCGGTGAAAAAATGCTTAGCTCTTTCCAACATGCCCTCAGTCATTCTATAGTATCTGAACATACTTGCAGATTAAAGATTAGTAATTACCCCTAGAGTTTATCATATGCCAGACAATATCGGCTATCGACCAAATGCTACGGTGATTGTTTGTGATGGTCACGGACGAGTTTTATTGTGTGAGCGTATCACCTGGGTTTATCACGCTCTGCAAACTGTTCAAGGTGGGATTGATGCTGGAGAAACCGCGGAAGAAGCAGCTCGGCGCGAGTTGCATGAAGAGGTTGGTCTTGGGCTAGCTGATTATCAACTTCAAGGTCCATTGGGTTTTACTTGGAAATATATTTGGCCAGATGGTTACATCACATCACTTGGAAAATCTAAGTATATTGGTCAGGAACAAACTTTTTTTCTAGCTACCGTTAGTCCAGACGTTAAATTTGATTTAGATGTAGATTTTCGTGAATTTAAGCGGGTTTGGTGGGGTACACCACAAGAGCTGATTGATGGCAGCTGGGAGCCAAAGCGCGAAGGGATGGAGCGTGCTTTGCGTGAATTTGGGCTAATCTAGCCGTTGACGGTTTTAGAGCGCGATGTTATAGTCTCGACACAAATTGAGCGGATTCGCTGCGGTAACT
>CAYPRR010000060.1:5501-5800 GCA_964413245.1 uncultured Gammaproteobacteria bacterium | reverse complement strand
GACTACCACCAGATTCAACTAACAAGTAAACTCGATGTCGGCCTGGTGCCGCTTGAAAAATCGTTCGCAACTTCACAATCAGTTCATGTGATGGCTTTTCTGGGATCACGATCGATACGATTTCCTTATCGATTTTCGGTGTTAAATCGATTTTTGAATCAGCGAAACCATCTTCATACCAAGTGCCCTTAGTTAACATATCAACCAGTGATTCAACATCATCGTCGCCAAAAGGAATGACTTTATCAACTAAAATCGCTCGACCAACCTGATCGCCACCGTCACGTTCGCGAACCGAA
>CAYPRR010000060.1:0-5491 GCA_964413245.1 uncultured Gammaproteobacteria bacterium | reverse complement strand
GCCACAATCATCATCTGCCCAACCTCCAACGAGCTAGCAATTTTCGTAAACAATTTTGGAAAAACTACCAGTTCTGCCTGACCACTACGGTCTTCCAGTTTTACAAAAGCCATTGGCTCTTGCTTCTTCTTAGTCAGAATTTTTTTGACTTCCATGATCACACCGCAAATTGTGATCAACGATTCATCGTCTTTAGTGAGCCCTGCCGTGCAGGCCGAAACGTAATTAACGACTCGCTCTGTAAAAGCATCGGCTGGGTGTGACGAAACGTAAATACCAAGCAATTCCCGCTCCCAACCCAACATTGTTCCGCGTGGTAACGGTGACGCGATTCTTAGCGTCAGTTTATCGCTGGCCATCTGAGGTGAGAGATCGAACATTGAAACCTGATTTTGTGCCAAATCTTTTTGTGTCTGTTTGTTAAAAAGTAAAAGTTGATCCAAGTTCGCGAACAAAGTCGAACGATCACCAAACCTATCTAGTGCACCAGCACAAACTAAAGCTTCCAAAGATTTGCGATTAAAATGCGATGAAGAAATACGTGTCACGAAATCCGCCAAGTCAACAAATAGACCATTCACTTTTCGCTCGCGAACAATTTCTCGAGCGATTTCTTCACCAACGTTTTTTACGGCCGTTAATCCCCAACGAATATTTCCCGTTTCTTTAACCACCGCAAAACCAGGAAATGATTCGTTCACGTCTGGTGGCAAAACTTGAATACCTAAACGTCGACACTCTTCGACTTCAATTGTGATGCGATCGATGGTACCGGAATCGGAATTCATGAGCGCCGCCATAAAAGCCGCCGGATAATGCGCCTTCAAATAACCAGTTCGATAAGCGATGATGGCGTAACAAGCGGCGTGCGACTTGTTAAAACCGTAAGCTGCAAAGTCTTCTAGTTTTTGAAAAATCACGCCGGCAATTTTCTCAGAGACGCCCTTAACCATAGCGCCGGCGATAAACTTCGCTTTCATCTTTTCCATCAGTTCAGCAATTTTCTTACCCATGGCTTTACGCAAAGTATCAGCTTCACCACCTGTGAAACCCGCCAAATCTTTGGAGATTTGCATGACTTGCTCCTGATAAACTGGAATACCGTAAGTTTCTCGGAAGGCGTTTTCCATGAGCGGATGTTCGTAAGTGACGCGCTCTTTGCCATGTTTGCGACGAATGTAAGAATCAATAAACTGCATCGGGCCTGGTCGATACAACGCCACCATAGCAATGATGTCTTCCACCGCCGATGGCTTGAGTTCTCGAATGTAACGCTTCATGCCGTCGGATTCCAACTGAAAAACACCAGTCGTATCACCGCGCGAAAGTAAATCAAAAGTTTTTTGATCATCAAGTGGCACAGAACCGATATCAATCTTGTCGCCATAAACCGCTTCGATGATATCGAGCGCATCTTGAATCACCGTTAAGTTTGATAAACCCAAAAAGTCCATCTTCACCAAACCAACCGCTTCGGCAGAGTTGAGTGAATACTGTGTGACCAACGCCATATCTTCACGCTGACCAGCTTGCAACGGCGCGCGATCAACCAACGGCACGTCACCGATCACAATTCCGCAAGCGTGCTGTGAAGCGTGACGCGGATTTCCCTCCATCTTCATCGCCAAATCAATCACCCGACGCGCCATCGACTGACCATTATAAACTTCTCGTAAATCAGGATGCTCCACGATGGCGACTTTGAGTGGCATGTGTTTTCCTTGTACTGGTTGTGGCACGCACTTAGCGATCAAATCGGCTTCGCCATAAGAAAGTCCGAGCACTCGAGCAGCGTCGCGAACCGCAGCGCGTGGCATCAGTGTTCCAAAGGTAATGATGCCAGCCACGTGATCAACACCGTATTTACCGGTGACATATTCCATCACCTTAGCGCGATCTTTATCAGAAAAGTCGGTATCGATATCTGGCATGGAAACACGATCTGGATTCAGAAACCGTTCAAAGAGTAGGCCATATTTTAAAGGGTCTAAATCAGTTATACCCAGGGCGTAAGCGATAATCGAACCGGCAGCCGAACCACGACCTGGACCAACTAAAACTTTATTAGCCTTGGCCCAGTTAATAAAATCTTGAACGATAATAAAATACGACGAAAAACCCATGCGACTCATCACACCGTACTCATACTCAAAGCGCTCGGTGATTTCTGGGGTGATTGTACCGTAACGTTTCAACAAACCGGCCGCTGAAAGTTCGTGCAAATAATCGTTGTCACTTTTGCCGGCTGGTAACGGAAAAATTGGTAAATAATTTTTACCAAGTTCCATTTGAAACTCAACACGATCGGCGATGCGCTTGGTGTTCATGAGCGCTTCTGGAACATCAGCAAAGGCGGCACAAATTTCTTCTGGCGTACCAAAAGATAAATCAACGTCATCAGCATTAGTCTGACGAAACTCATCAAGCGTTCGACCGCGAGCGATACATTGCTGAGCTTCGTAACCGTCACGATCTTCCGGGTTTAAATAAAAAATGTTTTTAGTTACCACCATTGGTGCGTCGGTCTCTTTGGCTAGCGCTTTTATCAATCCGTTAGCTTCGTCTTGACGTGGCCAATCTGGATGATGAATCAATTCTAAGAAAAAATTATCTACGCCAAAAATTTCTTGATAACGAGCCAACAAAGTTTTGGCTTTTTCATGATCGCCTTGCAACAAGGCGGCTGGAATCTCACCAAACACAGCGCCAGATAAAGCGACTAAACCGGTGGCGTGCGTTTGAAGATACTCCTTATCAATGCGCGGTTTGTAATAAAAGCCTTCCAAGAATCCAGCCGTAGCAATGCGAATTAGGTTGTGATAACCCTGATCGTTAATCGCTAGCAACACCAGTCGCGCCGAACGTTCATCGATACGAGCACGTTTCTCCGTCATTTTGTGCGTCGCTATATAAGCGTCCAGCCCAATAATTGGTTTCATCTCAGCTTCTTTGGCCGCTTTATAAAACTCGACCGCGCCGTACATCGAACCATTATCCGTCAAAGCCAAGCTTTTCATTCCCTGTTCTTTAGCTCGAGCAATCAAAAATTTGGGCTTTGGCAGGGCCTCAAGCAAGGAATAATGGGAATGAGTGTGGAGGTGAACAAAATCCTTAGGGTCCATAACATGGGTAGATTACCAGAAGAAGCCGGACCTCGCCACCATTGACTAAAGGCGATTTTGATGATATTAAAAACGAGCAAAAAGAGGTTCAAATGTCGCACGATCGCCACGTTCAACGTATACTCTCTCCTAGTTGGATGGTCAGTCACACTACTAGCTGTCTGGAACGATGCTGGCACCGGCTCGCTATCAACATACACGATCGTTGCCGCCTCCGGGTCCTTTTTTTTTATTATTCCCATATAAAAATTGTGGATATCTTTCCAAGGCTAAGCCTTAGGAACTTATACACAGTCTGCAGAGTATAATATAGCCCATTATGTCGTTACGAACTTTCATTGAAAAAGAACGAAAATATTTACATCAACTTTCAAGTGATCAACGCAGACTGTTGACCGGTTATTTTTTGTACGGTTTGGCGCATCCGATGATCATCACTTTCATGAACACGTACTTGTGGCGTGCTTCGGGTGATCCAGTTGATTTAGCTTTGTACAACATGTGTTGGTACGCTGGCTTGCCATTTGGCTTTCTGCTCAATGGTCGCCTGCTTAAAATCTTTCCGACTCAAAAATTATTCTTGCTCGGCTGTGCTTTTTTGGGACTTGGCCCGCTACTGCTCGTCGCCATTGGTCAAAGCGCCGCCCAATATTCTTGGGCCTTCGGATTAATCGTTGGCATATCTGGTGGCTTCTTTTGGGGTAATCGCAACTATCTCACTTCTCGCAACACTACCAGCGAGAATCGCTTCTCGTTCATTAGCCTAGAATCCACCCTTGGCGCCGTCTCCAGTATTATTGCGCCTTTAATCATCGGTTGGTTTCTGGTACTTGGTGACCGATTCAACTGGTACAGTATCGCCCACGCTTACGAAATCATGAGCGTTTTGGGCTGGTGTCTGATCATCTTTGTTGGCTACTTGATCAGCCAAGTAGAAGTTAAACCAATCAAACTAAACCATCTAACTGTTCAGAATCCATCAGCTCTCTGGAATCGTTTACGTCGCTTAGAAATGTTAAGTGGTTTTATTGATGGCTTAAGCGCCATTTTCCCGGCGTTGATTGTTCTAACCTTCATCGGTCAAGAAGAATCGGTTGGTACCATTCAATCTATTTCGGCTGGTATAGCCGCCGTGCTCATGTACAACCTTGGCAAACGTGTAAAACACAAAGATCATCCTCGGGTCTTCGCTGTCTGGGTCACTATCACTAGCTTGGCAATTATTATCTTCACAACGCTCTTTTCACCAACTGGCGCCTTAATCTATTTCGTTTTGGCAGCGTTAGTTGCTTGCTTCCGCTGGCCATCGATTTCAGCGCTTATGTTTGAAATTGTAGAGATGCAGGAGAAGGCCAACGAAAAAAATCACCGCTACGCACTGATCATGGATCGCGAGACCTTTCTCAATGTTGGTCGAACTGGATCGTTATGTTTGTTTATTTTGTTGTACGGTCTAAATCCTGAAATTACTTTGCGTTACGGATTCTTACTCAGCATCATTTTCCAAATTGCTTGTTTGATAACCATGACCGATCTAACTCGCCGAGTGACCCACGCTAAAGAATTAGAAGCTACGTCGGTTACCATTTTAAATTAATAACCCACACTTCGCTCCTGCAGGAGCTTCGTGGGGTTATTTGCCGAGTACGGCAAATAAAAAAAAGCGGCCGAATCCAGGTGGAAACGGCCAACGGTCACGATCGGTGCTCGTAGCTTCTGATCGGCGGCGGATCACCGCCCAAGTCGAACGTATCGAGCCCAAGTGCCCTTGAAGCATCGGCGAAGCGCTCCGCCGGTGGTTGGTAGAGCAAGCCGTACTTCTCGCACAGCATCTGCCCACCTACCTCATCGCGCCAGGCCGGCAGGCTCACTCGGACCTCGATCAAGTGACGCAACTCTTTTTCCGTGCCATGCACTTTGACCATGTCCAACATGAGGTCAAAGGACTCCCCGAACACCCAGCCGAAGTGTTCACCCTTCGCGAGATGGAGAACACCGCCACGGACATGATCCCAGCCCAGACGCCCGTCATCGAGCAGACCACGCAACGTGGTGAACCAGTCCTTCAAGATATCCAGGAACTTGCTCTTGTTCAGTGGATCATTCAGATCCTTGGCCCACCAGATTGCCCCATATAACTGGCCGCCAAACCGCAGTACCAGCTCACGCCGAGCTTCGACGTCCGCCTTGGCGAAGCGATGAAGCAGACGAGCATGCTGTGCCAGAACATTCCAGTGACCTTGATATTGAGACATGAAAAACCTCGCGGAAGAACATTAACTGTCCGCGAGATTGAACACTATTTTTTCAATTTTGTCAATGTATTTGATTGCCAGTGCTAAGCACCGGCAAAAAAAAGACCTCCGCCG
>CAYPRR010000059.1:5583-5826 GCA_964413245.1 uncultured Gammaproteobacteria bacterium | reverse complement strand
ATCTTTTATCATTCAAAAATTTGCTCTGATTGCGGAAAACCTGAAAGCTGTAACTGTGAACTCAACCAAAATCATAAAGGCGTTTGTAAAAAATGTTTAATTGGTGAAGATAAAATCAAAGAAATGGAAATAAAGCCCCATGGTGAACACTTCAAAATTTGCATAAAGTGCGGAAAAATCCAACCCTGCGAAGGCACATGCAATTTTCTAGTTGATCACTCAACTACATGTGACTCTTGTATA
>CAYPRR010000059.1:0-5573 GCA_964413245.1 uncultured Gammaproteobacteria bacterium | reverse complement strand
AAATACTTGTAGAAAATAAAATCTTCAGGAAATCCTGAAGATTTTATTTTCTACTCTTATGTCAATTATCCGAACTTTAATTTCAATGTCACCATAAAGATATTCATCACTAAGGCGATACTACTCATAACCACCAAAGATAAACTTCCGAAATAAATACCGTAAACGATCCACAAAATTTGACCAGTAAGATTAATAACGCTCCAGGACAAAGCTACGTCTTTTGTTGATCTTGTTTTCCAGGACTTAATCACTTGAGGCAACAAAGAAACGGCCACCAAAATTCCAGCGAAAAAACCGATAATTTCAATATTGTTCATATAAAATATCATCTCACATCAGTCCAAGATTTGTTAGCACCACGCGAAATTAAAAGTAATAAAAATCCAGCAATTATCAAACCAACAAACCACAACAATGCCGAAAACGAAATCTCTAAAACACCGCAACCATAAACCGCCGAGATCTGATTAAAGAAAGAATCATTCTTTTGTAAACATTCCGCAATCGATCCTTCGCCCAAAGTTAAACCACTCCAAGCGGCACCATACGCCGCTCCACCACACGCCGAAGTAAACAAACAACTGAAGCGAGTTTTACGTAATTTAATAATTCGTAGTAAAGCCACGATGGCAAAAAAGACTCCGCCGACTAACCAAAATAAAATAAACCAAAAAATTGTTAACGCAACAATTGCTATTGTTGGAGCGATCATAGAGCCTGCATCGCCCCGTATGAAATAAACACTACTAACAACGAACCGATGGCAGCAATAAGTAAACAAATTGCAAAATTTCGTGCATCAGGGCTACCGCTCCTTATGGATTGAATACCAAAATAAAGTGCGGCTAAAAATAAAAATACTGAAAGATAAATCATAATTTTCCTTGGTAGGCCTAGTTGGATTCGAACCAACGACCGGTGAGGTATAAGCTCACTGCTCTAACCGCTGAGCTATAGGCCTGTATAAAACCGTTCAAAATGCCCATCTACTTTGTTGTGGGGGCCCTGCGACTCGTCTCCGTACTTGTTCAGTACGTTTCCTCGTCGCTGTCCCCACGCCTCGTAGCTGAACATTTTTAACTAGTTTTATCAACAGTCGTTTCAAAGTCAGCGAATACCCGCGCCTAGTAGCTGAGCATTTATCCAAATTTTCAACAATAATTCCCAAGCAAGCATACAATTTTTCCCCTATTTTTAAAAGTCCCCGCCCTCTTTGCCAGTAAAAGCATAGAAGACGGGTAAGGAGCTCAGTTTACCAGACGATGGCGAAGTGAGACTACGCAGTCCCGCTCAGACTGGCTTATAGCCTCGAAGTGACCGATGCGAGTCATAGCCATAAGCAGGTCAGGAATCGGCACCACGATATCGAGGTGGATGTCACTCTGCAGGCCTCCTACAAGCGCCCGCAGACGAAACAAGTTATCCGCCGGTCGTTCGCGCTTCGTCGGGAAGATCCCCAGATAGGCGTCAGCCGGAAATTCCAGACAGTCGCCGTGCGCCACGGTTGCCTTCACGACGTTAGCCCGAAGCATAGTCGCCGAACTGTTGCTCTGGAAGCCGTATCCCATTCCAACTCGTGGGGTGAACTTGTGATAGCCACCACGGTCCACCGGGCAGAGTGTACCGGCGGCAATCGCTTCGGCCTCAAGTGCCGTGCAGTCGATGTCATGGATCTCGACCCTCCTGCCGTAGAGATGTGCCTCGCAGACGAGCATCTTTCTGGCTCGGTTGTAATCCAACATTAAATTATGACACATCACCGTATTGCAGATGAGTGGTTCCAGGTTTCCAAGCAACCGCACAGGACGGGCTTCAACAATACCGTCAACGAACGTAACGACAGATGATAGCATTTAGACTCCGAGTTTAAAGGACATATTTATGCGAATCCTAGGTCAATTGACCACGGAGGAGAAGTCTACCAGAATGGACTTACCTGGTCAATTATGCCATAGTAGCCCAATGAAAGTCTTAAAACTCAAAAATGAAGTCCGAGAGCGCCTAGATAAGGTGTTAGTTGATGTCATGGAAATCTCCCGTTCTAAGGCTCAAGAACTGATTGAAGCCGAAACCGTACTCGTTAACGGGAAAGTGCCAACTGCTCACTTAAAAGTAAGCATTAAGGACAAAATTGAATTAACGGCTGCCAAGGAAAAGAAAGTTAAAGTCGTTAAAATCAAACCGCCAAGTTTGGAAATCGTTTACGAAGACGATGACGTGATTGTAGTTAATAAGCCAGCTGGCCTACTCACCCACCCAGCGCCAAATGTTCACGAACCAACGCTCGTTGATGCCTTAGTCGCTTACGACAAAAAAATCAAAAATGTCGGCGATGATAAAAAGCGTGCTGGTATTGTTCACCGCTTGGACCGTGATGCCTCTGGACTACTCATCGTCGCTAAAACAAACAAAGCTTTTGCCCACTTAAAATCACAATTCCAAAACCGCCTAACCCGCAAAATTTATGCGGTGCTAGTTCACGGTAAAATCGCCAAAGATACAGATACTATCGTCTGGCCGATTGCTCGCTCCACCACCCGTAAAGGCCGAATGGCTGCTCGACCAACCAGTCAGGAAGGACGCGAAGCGATTACTCATTTTGATGTCGTAAAGCGCTACCCACATCTTACCTTGCTCGATGTTCGAATTGAAACTGGTCGTACTCACCAAATTCGTGCTCACATGTTTGCGCTAGGACACCAGGTTGTTGGCGATAAACTCTACAAGCATAAAGGCGTCAAAGGTATTGGCTTGAGCCGCCTCTTCTTGCACGCCAAAGAATTGACAATCACTTTACCAAGCGGTGTAGAAAAAACTTTTACCGCTCGTCTACCACTAGAATTACAATCTGCTTTGAACAGTCTAGACGCCTAGTTTATGAATTTTGATGAAGCCTTAGCCAAACTTCAAAATACTTCACCACTACGAATCACAATTTCTGGTGATATAGGTTCTGGAAAATCGACTTTCGCTAAACACCTAGCCGATAATTTAGAAATTGAGAGAATTTACATCGGCGCCTTAATGCGCGAAGAGGCAGCTCGACGAAATTTATCACTTGATGAGTTCATGCAGTTATTGATTTCTGATGATAGTTTTGATCGTAAAGTTGATGCTCTGCAAAAAGAAAAATCAATGGTTTTAGACCGTGGTATTTTTGAGGGTCGCACTGCCTGGCATTTTGTAAGTAACCCGACGGTCCGGGTTTTCTTCAAAGTCGATCCTAGAGTTTCAGCCGAAAGGCTCTGGAACAGCGATGACCCGAGCCGAGATAAATACCAATCAATCGATGAAATCATAGCCGCCAATGAACTTCGGAAGT
This sequence comes from uncultured Gammaproteobacteria bacterium, assembly GCA_964413245.1. Lineage (GTDB taxonomy): Bacteria > Patescibacteriota > Patescibacteriia > UBA9934 > UBA9934 > CAYPRR01. Next base: position 2,248 of record CAYPRR010000059.1, on the reverse strand, counting down.
CAGCCGAAGAACAGCGCTATCAAAACTTCTATAATATCAATGTATACAACACAAAAAACTTCGACGTGATCGTGGATACATCTAATAAATCGATTGAAGACGTCTATCAATTTGCTGTTTGTGCTATTGCCGAAGCTATCTAAACTTGACTAAATAGCCAGGTTTTACTACAATCCCCCCGTAATTTAGAAGCCCGCACATGAACGCATTCCTCATGACGTTCCTCTAGCCAAGGCTGTAAGAATAATGATTTATGACCGAGGAAGTTATCGAGCCAGTAAAAGAAGAAGTTACAGAGGTGAAGCAATTCCCAATCCTGCGTGCAGGTATGGTGGTTCGTGTTCACGAGAAGATTAAAGACGTCAGCCCAAAGGGTGAAGCTCGAGAACGTATCCAGATCTTTGAAGGAACGATTCTTGGTACCCGTGGCAGTGGCGACTCCAAGTCTTTCCGCGTGCTCAAGAACTCGGATGGTTGGCAGGTGGAAAAAATCTTTCCACAGCGCTCACCTAACGTCACCAAAGTTGAAATCTTGAAACAGATGAAGGTCCGTCACGCTAAGATCGACTACTTGAAGCGTGGACACACTCGTAAAATTAAAGAGAACAAAGCCAAAGCTCCAAAGAAGTAACAAATTAGCTTGTAGTAAGTAGCTTGTAGGAATTCATTAATGAATAATCTACCTGCTACAAGCTACAAGCTAATTTTTTTATAGAACCTCTTTTAGATATTTTGAAGTAACGCTAGATTTGATTTTTACAATTTCACGTGGCGTACCAGTGGCCACAACTTGACCGCCTTTGGCACCACCATCTGGACCCATATCAATCACCCAATCGGCACATTTCATCACATCAAGATTATGCTCAATCACCAAAACTGTATTTCCCTTGTTAACTAAGGCGTGCAGAACCTCCAGCAATCGTACGATATCATCAAAATGCAACCCGGTCGTCGGCTCGTCTAGAATATAAAGTGTCTTGCCGGTAGCGCGACGTGATAATTCGGTTGATAGTTTTACACGCTGAGCTTCACCACCAGAAAGCGTCGTGGCACTTTGGCCTAACTTCAAATAGCCCAAACCGACTTCGTAAAGCACGTTGAGCTTTTCAGCGATGTTTGGCTTATCGGCAAAGAATCGACGCGCTTCGTCGATAGTCATATCGAGTACATCGGAAATATTCTTGCTACGATAATGGACTTCCAAAACATCCGTGTGATATCGACTCCCCTTACAAATCGGGCAGTCGGCATAAACATCGGGCATAAATTGCATCTCAATGCGAATCTGACCATCGCCTGAACAGTTCTCGCATCGCCCACCACCCTTCACGTTAAAGCTAAATTTTCCAGCATCGTAAGAACGCAATTTCGCCTCCGGCGCTTCCGAAAACAAATCACGAATCGCTGTGAAAACGCCAGTATAAGTCGCTGGATTAGAGCGAGGTGTTCGGCCAATCGGTGATTGATCAACAGTAACGACCTTATCAATATTACCCAAACCCTTAATCGTCTTGTGCTGCCCCGGATAAGCTTTAGAGCGATAGAAATGCTTAGAAAGCGCTTTGCCTAAGATGTCTAAAATTAAAGTTGATTTTCCAGAACCCGAAACACCTGTTACACAAACCAGTTCTCCTAGCGGAATATCAACTGTTACGTTTTTAAGATTATGTTCAGTAGCGCCAATAATACTAATCGACTTTCCAGAACCAGTTCGATACTTCTTTGGCGTGACAATGCCTTTCTTGCCTGAAAGATATTGACCAGTTAACGAATCTTTATTTTTGAGAATTTCTTTGTAAGTTCCCTGTGCAATAATCTGACCTCCATATTCGCCGGCACCTGGACCAATATCAAAAACGTAATCGGCGGATTTGATCATCTCCGCATCATGTTCAACAACAATCACTGAATTACCCAAATCTCGTAATGATTTAATCGTCTCAATCAACTGATTATTGTCTCGAGGATGCAAGCCGATTGATGGCTCATCAAGCACGTAAATTACGCCAGACAAAGCGCTACCCAACTGCGTCGCTAAACGAACACGTTGCGATTCACCACCAGACAGTGACATCGCACTACGATCAAGCGTCAAATAACCCAAACCAACATGAATTAAATGTTCAACACGTGATTTAACTTCTTTGGCAATTCGCTCAATCACCACTCGTTCAATGTCGGACATCGATGCAACACCGGGCGCGATCAATCGCGCCCCTACGGCGTGGGGTTTCAAAAGCGATTC
>CAYPRR010000058.1:4538-5858 GCA_964413245.1 uncultured Gammaproteobacteria bacterium | reverse complement strand
CTTTTTGTTCAATTAGACGGTTAGCTATGGTTTCGAGTGATGGTAGTGGATATTCTAAACCGTCGATGCCACGAATGAACTCCACGCCATCTTTGTTGGTTTCCAATAATCCACGGTCACGAAGGGTTTGAGTTTCTTTTTCGTATTGCTCGGTTAGGTTGTAGGTGAGTTCTAGTCTCTCACGGTTTGTTAGCTCCGGTTCGGCTTCAATGGTTGGGGTGATATCTAAACTTTGATCATCTGGTGTAGACCCCAACGCTTCACGAAACGCCATCTCCTGCGCCGGACCCAAAATCTTACCGATAAGTTCGGCAGTATTTTTGGAACGTTGAACTGGTTTGGCGAAAGGGTTTTCGATGGAACCAAAAGGTGGGGACATATGAGGCTATTTTATCACGGTCTGCTTGTGCCAACCACACCCCCGTGATAAAATCGTCCCAGTATTTTTAATCTCAATATGGTAGACGACAAGAAAAAATCTGGAGGCTACACAGCTAAAAACATCACCGTTTTAGAAGGACTCGAACCGGTTCGCAAGCGTCCTGGCATGTACATTGGCTCCACTGGACCAGAAGGTTTGCACCATTTGATTTGGGAAGTCGTCGATAACTCCATCGATGAAGCCATGGCCGGACACGCTACTCGTATCTTGATCAAATTTCTACCAGACAACTGGATTGAAGTTGACGATGACGGTCGCGGCATTCCAACTGATATTCACCCAGAAAAGAAAATTTCCGCTTTGGAATTAGTGCTGACCAAATTGCATGCTGGTGGAAAATTCGGTGGCGAGGCTAGTGGATATAAAGTTTCCGGTGGTCTGCACGGTGTCGGCGTTTCTGTTGTAAATGCTCTATCAACGGAACTGCAAGCCGAAGTCCACCGTGATGGCAAAATTTTTACCCAAACTTTTAGATTAGGTATCCCGCAAGGAAAAGTTAAAGAAATTGGGAAAACTAAACGCCGTGGAACGATCATTCGTTTCCACCCAGACCCAACTATTTTCACAACAACTATTGAGTTTGATTACGACTACGTAATCGAGCACTTGCGCCAACAATCGTATTTAACAGCTGGCATCCACATGATCATTGTGGATGCGCGAACAGAACAGTCACTCCCCTACGGTTTTTACTTTGAAGGTGGTATCGCTTCTTTTGTTCGCCATCTCAATAGCAAAAAAGAAGTTAAACACCCAAATGTTTTCTACGTAAAAAAATCAGCCGAAGGCGTTGATGTTGAAGTTGCCCTGCAATACACCAACGAGTATTACGAAACCACTCAATGTTTTGCTAACAACATTACGAACCCAGACGGTGG
>CAYPRR010000058.1:0-4528 GCA_964413245.1 uncultured Gammaproteobacteria bacterium | reverse complement strand
GGTGGTTCGCACTTAGCCGGCTTCAAATCAGCTTTAACTCGAGCACTCAATACTTACGCTCGGGAAAAAGGCTACATCAAAGAAAAAGACATTAACTTAACCGGTGAAGATGCACGTGAAGGCTTAACCGCCGTCATCAGCGTTAAACTTCCAGAACCACAGTTTGAAGGTCAAACCAAATCAAAACTTGGAAACCCAGAAGCCCGTACAGCAGTGGAAACTGTTTTTGGTGAGGCCTTTCAGATTTATTTGGAAGAGCATCCACGTGACGCCGAAGAAATTATCGGCAAGTGTTTGCTTTCAGCTCGGGCTCGCGCCGCTGCTCGTGCCGCCCGTGAAACCGTTTTGCGTAAAGGCGCCTTTGAAGGCTTGATGTTGCCAGGTAAACTCGCTGACTGTTCGAGCAAAGATCCACTAAAATCTGAACTCTACATTGTTGAGGGAGATTCGGCCGGTGGCTCCGCTAAGCAAGGTCGCAATCGCGAATTCCAAGCTATCTTGCCACTGCGTGGAAAAATCTTGAACGTGGAGCGCGCCCGATTAGATAAATTACTATCCAACAACGAAATCAAAAACTTGATTATCGCCATGGGTACGAACATCGGCGAAGGGTTCGACATAACTGGCCTGCGTTACGAACGCGTTATCATCATGACCGACGCTGACGTTGATGGCGCTCACATCCGAACATTGTTGCTAACTCTCTTCTATCGCTACTTCCCAGACCTCATCACCCAAGGCCACATCTTCATCGCCATGCCACCGCTTTACCGCGTGCAAGTTGGCAAGAATGTGAAGTACGCCTTTTCGGATGAAGAGAAGGAAAAGATTATTATCGAATTCACTGGCGCTAAAACCGAGAAAACTAAACACGTCGAACCGGCCGGTGAAATCGTTGAAGGTGAAGCGATGGAAGCACAGGTCATTGAAGCTGGTGGGGTTAAAGTAAATATCCAGCGCTACAAAGGTTTGGGTGAAATGAACCCAGAGCAATTATGGGAAACAACGATGGACCCAAAGACTAGGTTGATGAAACAGGTCACTATTACCGATGCCGAGGTTGCTAATGAGGTCTTTGACATCCTGATGGGTGCTGAAGTCGCTCCTCGAAAGAAGTTCATCCAGACACACGCTAAGGATGTTGTTAACCTTGACGTCTAACCATGAAACGTGTATCTTTCTACTTAATGGCCCCTGGGAGGGGGCTTTTAAGTTACTGAGAAACCGTGCTAAATGTTCATCAATCTAAATATGCTCAAATACTTCATCGAAGCCAAAGAGGAGTTGACCAAAGTGACCTGGCCAAGCCGAAAGGATATAATTAAATACAGTGGCGTCATTATCGTCGTCTGTATCGTGTTCGCCGCCTACTTCGGCGCTCTAGACGCCCTCTTGAACATGGGTTTAGTCTGGCTCATTAAAGTAACTGCTTAGTTTTCATAATTTTTTAATTTTTATGGCGAAGCAAACAGCTAATTACGGCCGCCGTTGGTATGCCATTCAGGCAACATCAGGTCACGAAGAAAAAGTGGCCGAGGCGCTCAACCAGCGTATCGCGACCATGGACATGGGCGATAAAATTTTTAGCGTCATGGTACCAAAAGAAAAATCAATCAAAATCAAAAACGGCAAGCGCCGAGTGATTGAAGAGAAGATTTTCCCAGGTTACGTGCTAGTAGAGATGACCGTTACTGACGATTCTTGGTACGTTGTCCGTAACACGCCAAACGTCACCGGCATCTTGGGTACTGGTACAACACCGACCCCAATCCCCCAGGAACAAATCGACGGTATCTTGAAACGCGTTGGTGTCGCTGAGCCAGAGTTCAAACTCGATGTTCAAAAAGGCGATCCAATTACCATCACCGATGGTCCATTCAAAGGCCAGCAAGGTAAAGTTTCAGAAATGGACGAACAGCGCGGTAAGGTTAAAGTGCTCGTTTCCATGTTCGGTCGTGAAACCCCAGTAGAACTCGATTTCTTACAAGTCAAAAAGGTCTAATTGTTGACATTCAAGGCTATTTCGATTAATATCCAGCCATTAATAAACGTGTAGTCGCTCAGGTCAATTCCTGGGAATCTACTATCAATAATCCGAAAACTTACTTAGTTTAGACCAGTTTCGGTGCGGACCGGAGAATGGGTCGCCAAGGCGTACTTGAAAGGTGCGCCGTCGACACATTCGAGGACCAAGCCGAAAATGGGCAAAATAAGAAAGTTTTCCATAACGTTATGGCAAAGAAAGTTGTAAAGTCCATCAAAGTGATGGCCATGGGCGGTGCTGCTACTCCAGCGCCACCACTCGGACCAGCGCTCGGTCAGGCTGGAGTCAACATCCAGCAGTTCGTTCAGCAGTTCAACGCCGCCACTCAAGATCGTCGTGGTGAACTAGTTCCTGCGATCATCAGTATTTACGAAGATCGCTCGTTCAGCTTCATCCTAAAAATCGCCCCAGCTTCTGAACTCATCAAGAAGGCTGCCAAGATTGAGAAAGGTTCTGGTAAGCCACTCACTGAAAAAGTTGGAAAGATCACCAAAGATCAGCTACGCGAGATCGCCGAAAAGAAAATGCCAGACCTGAACACCACCGATGTCGAAGCCGCAATGAAGATTATCGCCGGAACCTGTCGTCAGATGGGTGTCGATATTAAATAACCGTTGAAATTGTTGAATCGTCGAAGCCTTGTTGAAACTGTAATTAATCAACAACTTCAACATTTTCAACAACTTAAACATAACATGTGGGAGTCCTCGGACGCTTGCACCACAAAAAAATATTATGGCTAGCAAAAGATTCACAGCGATCATGAAGACCGTTGATCCAAAGAAAGTTTACTCACTCGCTGACGCCGTTGCTTTGATTAAAGCCAGCGCCACTGCCAAATTCGACGAAACTGTCGAATTGCACACTCGCTTAGGTATTGATCCACGTCAAAGTGATCAGCTAATCCGTAGCACCGTTTCCTTGCCACACGGCACCGGTAAGACCAAGCGCGTTATCGCCTTCGTCGAGGGTGCTCAGGAAGCCACGGCTAAGGAAGCTGGCGCCGACCTGATTGGTAACGAAGAGATGATCGATGAAATCGTTAAAACCGGTAAAATCGATTTCGATGTTGCCATCGCCACTCCAGCAATGATGCCAAAGTTGGCAAAAGCAGCTCGCGTCTTGGGTCCAAAAGGCTTGATGCCAAACCCAAAGACCGATACCGTCGGTAACAACGTTGCCAAAATGATCACTGAGCAAAAAGGTGGTAAGGTCACTTTCAAGAATGACAACACCGCCAACTTGCACATGGTTGTTGGTAAAGCCTCATTCACCGCCGACCAGATCGCAGATAACATCCGAGCCGCCGTTGAAGCGTTGCGCAAAGCCAAACCAGCCTCATCCAAAGGTATCTTCATGCGCTCAGTCACCGTCAAATCAACGATGGGCCCAGGCATCACCTTGGACGTCGCTTCCGTCTAAAATTACATCAAATCAAAAATAGGACGATCGTCCTATTTTTGTTTATGGTAAAAATTCTTGAATTGCTCCAGCCTTGATTTCAACTGCGTCGGCGCTACGTAATGATTTAATTTGCTCACGAGTCAAAATCGGCTGATGTCTAATATTCCATAAACATTCAACAACATAATTTAAGTTATCTTCAGTCACCATCCAATTCTTTTTATCAAACTTAGACAAATCAAGAATTGCGTAACCACGCAAAGTCTTGCGGCCATCACTCTGCAAAAAATATTCATGAAAATACGAAGCGACTAATTCTCTAATCGTTCGATAAATCGGCTCACGATACCGCAAAACTGCATGATTAGTTTTTGAAATCGCGCCCCAACAATTGTGACACTTAAATAAAGCCACGACATGATCCTGATCTTCACCACTCGCTTCTAGATCTAAAATCAACGGTCGCTGCCCACCAGCTCGCAAAGCCGTAGCCGCAAACATCGCGCCCTCCAGACAGTGCGCTCTCCCCTCCAAAATAACTCGTCGAGGTGAATAGTTCGTCTCACCATTTTTTTCGAAATTAAAAGGAAGAATGTTCAGCCAATCCTGAATCAAAGATGGCGATTTTAGAGATCGCAATAGTTTCCACTCATCAACCGTAAATTGTGATTTTAATCCCCTTTCCATGACTGGATTATACCTCGATTAAGTGATAACCTGTGGGCAATATGATTCTCGCTCGCCAAGAAATTCTCAGTCGATTAGCCAAAAAAGAAATCGTTTTTGACCCAGCCCTAGATCAATTTCAGTTACAACCGCATGCTATTGATCTGCGCCTTGGCTATAAATTCCTGATTCCAAAAAACTGGATGATGACCGATCATGGTCGCATCGCCCTCAAAGTTTCCATTGAAGAAGATAGTTTTCACTCAGAGCAATTCGAAGAAGTGATTTTAAAACCAGGTCAATATTTTGATCTACTACCAAACGAATTCGTCATCGGTACAAGTCTTGAGCGCGTCGAGATGAACGCCGGCGATTTAATGGCGATTCTCTTCCCACGCACTTCAACCAATCGAC
>CAYPRR010000057.1:5559-5937 GCA_964413245.1 uncultured Gammaproteobacteria bacterium | reverse complement strand
GCCACGAATTAAATCGCCAGAGCTGAGTGAAGATAGCGAGCTAACAGCTTGAGCTTTTGGCGCAAAGAGAAAAGCACCAGTTATGGCGAAAAGACCAAGCACGACGACTCCAAGAGAAATCTTGGTTAATGTTGAGGACGTAGTCATAATGTTCTTAAATTTAATTATCTACATTTTATCATAGAATTAGAGGCTCGCAAGTTTCTGGTACACATTTTTTGGGTCAGGTGTTTCCCAGAGTGCTGAAGAAACGCATAATTGATCGGTTCCGGCGGTCACGATTTCGCTGGCATTGGCTAGATTAATGCCACCATCGACACCGATCTTTAATTCTGGAAAGCGATTTTTGATTTCTTTGATTTTTTGAATAATAGATTC
>CAYPRR010000057.1:0-5549 GCA_964413245.1 uncultured Gammaproteobacteria bacterium | reverse complement strand
CGCCAAACTGTCGACCAGAGGCACCAGGATGAACGTCCAGCACTAAAAGTATTTGTATTTCATCGAGATGGTCAAGAATTAACTTGATCGGCGTTTCTGGATTAATTGCTAGACCAGCTTCGAGTCCCAAATCATGGATTCGATGGACGATCGCACCAACCGGTCGATCGATCTCAGCATGAATAATAGCGCGTTTCAACGTTGGAACTTGCTTCTTCCAGGCTTCGATTATTGGCAGAGGATTACTAATCATCAAGTGTAACTCGATTTCTGGAAGATCATTTATTTTCGCGACTTCTCGCGCATCAAACCAAGAAACATGATCAAACATCGACCCATCAAGTACATCAATTTGCCAGAGTGGCGCTATTGATCGAAGTTCTGAATTATTAACTTTAGTAAAAAACTCTTCTTGGGTTTTAGCGAGGATAGCAGGAACAACAATAGTCATAATCAATTAGTTTCTTCGATTTTAGCGACTTGTTCTAGACGGCGTTCATGTCGATCAGCCTTTGAAAATTGGGTAGCTAGAAAGACGTCGATAATTTTTAGCGGATCATCTTGGGTTTTAATACGGCCGGGTAGGCAGATGATATTAGCATTGTCGTCATTGCGCATCGTCTCTGCCGCTTCGATTGAATAACCGATCCCAGCTCGAATGCCATCAAACTTATTGGCGGCGATACAAACACCTTCGGCATTGCCACAAGTTAGCACGCCAAGTGCACCCGGATGGTTGGCAACAGCTTCGGCGACCGCTCCGGCGTACTGTGGGTAATCGTCATTCGGTTGCAGTTCTCTTGCGCCTAGGTCTTCAACAATGTAGCCCTGGTCGGTCAAATGTTCATTGATGATTGATTTTAAATCAAAGCCAGCGTGATCAGCACCAAGATAAATGGTCGGTTTCATACCGTTTGATTATACACGGCTTAACTTTCGAGTTACAATTATTCCATATGAATATGGACATTTCACGCGGTCGTGGATTCGTTGAGGCTGAAATCAGACAACCAGAACAAGTCATCGCTGATATTTTAGCGGAGACAGTTGTTCAGGTCGATCGGAAAAATAAAAAAATTAAATATTTACTGAATTACGGTTCTAAGGTATTAACTTTAACATTTTTAGAGGCGGATCATTCATTCATGACAGTTATCGAAAGTGATTTAAATACAGATCGACAAGAAAATGAGACGACTTTGCTTTATCAAGCAGCCAAGAAATTGATGTACACCAGAGCTAATAGTCTTGGTAAGTCGCTTCATTACGGGCTTTTTACTTCAAATGACAAATTGATAAATTGGGCCAGAACAAGGGGTAACGAACTTTTTCATTGGAATTCTGAAGTCGTCCACGATGATTCTCAGACCGGGCTTGAGCCAATAGTCGAATTTGGCGCTGAGATTGAGCCTAAGCAACAAAAACGCACAATTAGCTCAAGGTTAGCCGCTTGATTTTCGGCTCCTGGGCTGATAAACTGAGCCCATTATGCCCGATGAACATCAAAAATCTCACGCAGAAACCGAACTCGACGTTTTGAAGTATTGGGACGAATATCAATGTTTCAAAAAGTCCGTTGATTCACGACCAAAAGGGAAGCCTTACGTTTTTTACGATGGGCCTCCTTTTGCGACTGGTTTGCCACACTACGGCCACTTGGTCGGTTCAGTCATGAAAGACGTGGTGCCACGTTTTTGGACAATGAAAGGTTTTCGAGTTGATCGGACTTGGGGCTGGGATTGTCACGGTCTGCCAATCGAAAACATCGTTGAGAAAAAGTTTGATTTAGGTTCTCGCAAAGATATCGAGAAGTTCGGCATCGAACAGTTTAATAATTCTTGCCATGAGATTGTTTTGACGTACGCGGAGGAGTGGAAAAAGGTGATTTACCGATTAGGCCGTTGGGTAGATATGGAGCGCGCCTACAAGACCATGGACTTGCCATTTATGGAATCGGTTTGGTGGGTCTTTAAATCTCTTTGGGACAAGGAGATGATTTACGAAGGTTACAAGCCGATGCACATCTGCCCACGTTGTGAGACGGTTCTTTCAAATTTTGAGGTTAACCAAGGCTACGCTGATGTAACGGATATTTCCGTGACCGTTGAATTCCGTTTGTTGACTGGTCGCTACGCTGGGGTTGATGTTTTGGCTTGGACAACCACGCCTTGGACTTTACCAGGTAACGTATTATTGGCAGTCGGAAAAAGTCTTCCTTACGTTATTGTTTCAACACCAAATGGCCGATTTATTGTAGCGAAAGATTTAGTTGGCAAGGTTTTTGGCGATTCAGAACATACCATTGATGAAGCGGTGGTGATTGATGATTTAGTTGGTTCAACTTACGAACCGTTATTCCCATTTTTCAAGGATCATGCTAACGCCTTCAAAGTGGTCGTAGCTGACTTTGTGACCATCGATGACGGTACTGGCGTGGTGCACATCGCTCCAGGTTTTGGTGAAGACGATCGTTTGGTGGGTCACAAAGAAAATGTTGAACCGATCATTCACGTTAAAATGAACGGTCACTTTGTGCCGGAGGTTGCAGATCCGCTTTCCGAAGCTGGTTACAAGGTTAAAGATGTTCCAGTTAAATCCAAGGAAGATCGTAGCGGAGTGGACGTAGAAATTCTTCGAGCTATCGCTCACGACGGAAAATTATTTAGCAAAGAAAAAATAACGCACAGCTACCCACATTGCTGGCGTTGCGATACTCCACTTCTCAATTACGCAACTTCAAGCTGGTTTGTAAAAGTTGAAGAAATTAAAGAGAAATTAGTTTTAACAAACAAAGAAATCAATTGGGTGCCAGACCACATTAAGGAAGGTCGTTTTGGTAAATGGTTGGAAGGGGCACACGATTGGGCGATTTCTCGTTCACGTTTTTGGGGCACGCCATTGCCAATTTGGCGAAGTGAAGATGGTGAAATAATTTGTGTTGGTTCCAAGCAAGAACTGGAAGATCTTTCTGGCGAAAAAATTGATAACTTGCATAAGCACGTGATGGATAAAATTGTTATTCATCGTGGCGGTAAAGAGTTTCATCGTATTCCAGAAGTATTAGATTGTTGGTTCGAGTCTGGCTCGATGCCTTACGCTCAGGTTCATTATCCATTCGAAAACCAGGAGGAATTTGATGCGGGTTTTCCAGCTGAGTTTATTGCTGAAGGTCAAGATCAAACGCGTGGTTGGTTTTACACTTTGCATGTTTTATCTAATGCCTTATTTGGCATGCCAGCCTTTAAGAACGTGATCGTTAACGGCATCGTGCTAGCTGAAGATGGTAAGAAGATGAGTAAGCGTTTGAACAACTATCCAGACCCAATGACGATGATGGAAAAGTATGGCGCTGATGCCGTGCGCTATTATTTGATGTCTTCGCCGGTGGTTCGCGCTGAGAATTTACGTTTTTCGGAAAGTGGCGTTGTTGAGGTGAGCAAGAATTTTATCAACATCTTGCGCAATGTTTTATCTTTCTATCAGTTGTATGGGGAGCATGATGATAGTCGAACGCCATCCGGAAAGCATGTTTTAGATACTTGGATTTTAGCGAGATTAAATGAGACTGTGACTGAAGTAACTAAACAGATGGAAGGTTATGAATTGTCCTTAGCGGCTCGTCCGATGCAGTTATTCGTAACTGATTTTTCTACTTGGTATTTACGTCGATCACGTGATCGCATGAAGGTTGAGGGCGATGATCGTGCCGAGGCAGTAGCAACACTGAGGGTTGTCTTAGAAACTTTTGCGAAAATATTGGCGCCGATTATGCCGATGTTGGCTGAGGTGATTTATCAAGAAATTAACGGTGGCTTTATCGGTCGCGAAGATCGATTGTCAGTGCACTTAGAATCTTGGCCAGAAGCGACGACTGTTGATGAAGTGGTGATCGAGAAAATGGGTGAATTGCGAGCGATCGTTAGCCGAGTGCTGGACCAGCGTGAAGCTGGCGGTCGGGCGATTAAGCAGGCGCTCGGCCAGGTAACGGTTTGGGTGCCATCAGGAGAAATTGCGCCAGGCTATTTGGAGGTGTTGCTTGATGAAGTTAATGTCAAAACGGCTCAGGTCGAAAAAGGTGATTTGAAAGTTGAGCTGGACATCACCTTAACACCAGCCCTAATTCGTGAGGGCTTGGCTCGTGAAGTCGTTCGCAAAGTGAACCAATTGCGAAAGGATTCCGGGCTAACAATTGAAGATAGAATCGATTTAAAAGTCTGGTCAGCCCAACCAGAAGCGATAGCGATGTTTAGTGAACACTCGATGACTATTAAAGAGGCGACATTATCGGAATCGATTGAGTTTGTTCGTGATGATGAGGTGAAATTCAAAATTGAATTTCGGGCGAGCGAGCAAGATTTTTGGATTGGATTTTAATAAAAAGCGCCCCAGCTCCGAAGAACTGGGGCAGACTGCTAGTTGGTAGCATCGCGGTCGGCGCATGAAAGCCTCAAAGGCCTCGTGTTGAATATGTTTGGGCAGAGCCAATCACCACGGACAAGGTGGGAGTTGTTCTCCCACCATCGGTAGCCAATGTGATCTTTGTCGTCTTGCGACATTTGGAGTTGCGAGCGCAACTCGTCTCGCTGACAAAGCAAGTCCTCCAAATTCCAGTACGGATTAGCCTCGTAGCGGGCATACTGTTTTTCGCAGTACGCGATCGCTTTCAGCGTTTCCGGACTCGAGTTGTCGTCAGGGCTCACCTGACGCCAGCAGTCATTCTCCCACATGCCTTGTTTGGCCAGGGAGAGGCTTCTGTAGCACTCTCCGCTCAGGCTATCAGCCAGATCGGAGAGCTCGGCTAGTACTTCGCGATCATGCTCGCTGACTGCCGGCGCTGTGGCCGTGATGTACCCGCATTGGCCGAGAATTACCAAGCTAAGGATGGGGATGGCGACGTTCAAAAAGCGGTTCATGCAAACTCCTGTGAGGTGTGGTATTAGAGGACACGGTAACCTTCCGTGTCCTCTAATACCAAAGCGAAAGGACAGCCGTAAAATATCAAAAAATGGCCGTTTTGTCAAGCATTCTTCACAGTGTGGTATTAGATGACACGGTAGCCTTCCGTGTCATCTAATACCAAAGCGCAGGTAGCCTTCCGTGTCATCTGGTGCCAAAGCGGTATAATAGAGCCGTTATGAATACTGTTTTGATTTGCCCAAGAAATGACGAGGAATCGCTAATGATTTTGAAGTTAGCTAAGGCGATTAACTTACCGGTAGTGATTTCCGATCAGCCACATGGGGCAAAATTACATCGTGAACCAAATTTATCGATGCGCATTAACCGAGCTGATGAATCCGCCAAAAAAATAGTGATTGTTGAAATGCCGGGTGAGGAGAGCGAAGCAGAGCTCCGAGCACAGGGGCTTGAAGTGGTAATTATTGATCACCATCGCTACGATGATTTGGACAGAATGCAGTCAAAAAGCAGTCTCGAACAGTTTCGAGAATTATTCGCGTTAGATGATCAGGCGATTATTAAATTGGGTTTTGATCCAATTGTGGTTAATGCTCTTGGTCTGATCGATCGGGGATTTATTTGGGAGTTAA
>CAYPRR010000056.1:0-5948 GCA_964413245.1 uncultured Gammaproteobacteria bacterium | reverse complement strand
AACGATTTTGAAGTGGTGGCGTTTCTGGTTGTGCTGCCGGAGGCAATTGCATGACCGTGCAAGACCTGATTGCCGCATTGGAACTACCTGCCAGTTGCCGCGTCGATCAGCGCATCCCCAAAAAGCTGTTGGTGGAAAACGGCGCACCCACCGCCGCCGACAAGCGCAACATCACCGAAGGCATCGAAGAAATCCAGTGGATGGCCACGCTGAAGCCTTCAACCATCGCCGTGCCCGAGTATCGTGATGAAGCGCGGGAATACCTCGAAGTGGCCGTATTGCACATTGCCTTGCGACAGGATGCCAAGGCCAACCGTATTGCCGAACTGACGCACCGGGCAGTGCCGTATCCGCTAGTGTTGATACTGACGATTCAGGATCAATTGATCCTCTCAATGGCACACATCCGCTGGGCGCAAAATGAAGCTGACAAGGTGGTGCTGGATGGTGAATCGGTAGCCGTGGCTTTGAATGAGCCAGTACCCGCACCCGATATTCTTTCAGCCTTCCTTCAGGCTTTATCCATCACCCGCCAGCCGCGTGAAAATTTGCGGGTGCTCTATCAGGGCTGGTTGAATACACTAGCGGCTTTTCAGGCGGCACAGATCACCGGCGCGTTTGCCCAGAGTGCAACGGCTGAACAGGCATCTATACGCCGAATTGCTTTGCAGGATTGCCAGCGCCTTGAGGCGGAGGCCGTGCGCTTGCGCAATGTCGCCGCCAAAGAGAAACAATTGGCGCGGCGCGTGGAAATGAACACCGAATTACAACGGCTGCAACGCGAACTTGAAATAGCAACCCGTCAATTAGCGCATTCTGGTTGAATTATCTCAGTGGGGGATAACAAGCCTAAATATAAAAATAGATTTACTTTTTGTATATTTTAAGCATAATACAGCATAATTCTTAATAACAGGCCAATCATGCTGCTCGAATTCAGAATTCGCAACTACCGTTCAATTCGTGACGAGATTGTCATTAGCTTTGTCGCGTCCAAGGACAAAAAGCTGGCTGACACACACTTGGCATCGACTGGTATCAAGAGCCTGCTCCATGTATTGCGCAGTGCAGTAGTTTATGGCCCGAACGCCAGCGGCAAATCTACTCTGCTTCATGCACTGCATTACATGCGCGCCGTTGTGGCTGAATCTGCCGCCATGCAGCCAGGCAAAACATTCAATGCACAGCCATTTCGACTGGATGCGGGTTATGCTGGGCAACCTATCGAGTTTGAAGTCACCTTCCTGCTGGGAGGTGTGCGGCATCAGTATGGTTTCAGCCTTACACCGGAACGTATCGTGAATGAATGGCTGCTGGTGTACCGTTCTGCCAAGCCGCAACAGTGGTTCAGCCGCAGCTTTGATGAGACAACTCAAAGCTCGGTTTACGAGTTCAGCACACACCTAACTGGCCCGCGCAAGCTCTGGCAGGAAACCACACGCCCCAACGCTTTGTTCCTATCCACCGCAGCACAGCTCAACAGCGAACTTTTGGGGCCGATATTCCGCTGGCTGGTGGAACAGCCCGTATATTTCCCGGCTGGCTTATCGCCGCTGCCAGATTCCACGACAGAACTGCTTCAGACCGAGGTGGGCAAGCGCGCAGTGCGCGAATTTCTTACCTCGGCAGACATCAGCATCAGCGATGTCGTGAGCGTATCGCGACAAGGTTTTCAGCAGCAGGTCATGTTTGGCCCGGATGGCCCTACGTTTTCTCGTGAAGATCGAGAAGTGTTCATGCCACAGTTCGTCCATAAGACCGAACACGGCTCCGCCACCTTTGAATTGCACGAAGAATCACAGGGAACGCAGCGACTGTATGCCTTGGCTGCACCCGTGCTGGACGTGCTCAAAAATGGCCGCTTGCTGATTGTGGATGAACTCGACAGCAGCCTGCACCCCTTGCTGGTTCGGCGGCTGGTGCGCATGTTCCACAATCCGGAACTCAATTCGCATGGTGCTCAACTACTCTTCACCACGCATGACACCTCATTGCTTGACCGCACCGTGTTCCGGCGCGACCAAATCTGGTTCACCGAAAAAGATCGAGATCAGGCTACGCGCCTGTATCCGCTCTCCGACTTCAGTCCGCGCGAAACAGAGGCTTGGGAAAAGGGTTATTTAATCGGACGCTACGGTGCTGTGCCATTTTTCGAGGAACCCGTACCGCCCATTCAGGCGGCAGGCTAATGGGCAGGGTGCATGGGGAAAGATAACCAACCCAAAATCCGGCAGGCCGATCAACTTGCCCGCAAGGCAGGCCGACGCGCGAGCTATAACCGCATCCTGATTGTCAGCGAAGGCAGCAAAACCGAGCCTCTCTATCTGGGCGAAATACGCTCAAAATACCGCCTGCATACTGCCAATGTGCAGGTGCAATATAGCCAATTTGGCACCACACCTTTACAGGTAGTGGAGTATGCCGAGAATTTATTTGTGAATGGCGATGAAGCCAAGTGCATCCAGCCACGCGCCTTCGAGCAAGTTTATGCCGTGTTCGACCGTGACGACCACACCACTTATCACAACGCTTTAGACAAGGCAGCCGCACTTGACGGAAAATTGCGCAACGATCTCAATCAGCGCGTGAGTTTTGCCGCCATTGCCACCGTGCCATGCTTCGAGCTGTGGCTGTTGCTGCATTTTGAGGATGTGCTTGCACCATTGCATCGTACCGAGGTGTACCAACGCTTGCGCCAATATCTGCCTGACTATGACAAAGGCCAGCCCAGCCACTACGCACAAACAAGTCAATATTTGGCAGTAGCCACGAATCGCGCCGAACATCTGGCTGAACTTACCACCGCCCACAACGGTGTTGAACCCTATACCGACATGCACCGTTTAGTGCATTTGCTCACCACGCTTAAAACCTGAATTCTGAAAGATCACCATGCAGAAGATCGAAGCCACTAGCCCCGAAGCCCAATCCGCCGACATCACGGCAGAGAACATCGCCCAGCTCAAGGCGCTGTTCCCTGAACTATTGACGGAAAGCGCGAACGGCGTCGCCATCAATGTGGACGTGCTCAAGCAACTGGTGGGTGATGCGACCGCCACCGATGCAGAGGAAAAATACGGTCTCAACTGGCATGGCAAGCGCCGCGCCCGCCAGATCGCGCTGACCCCCAGCACCGGAACACTCCGCCCTTGCCCGGAGGAGAGCGTGGACTGGGAGACTACGCAAAACCTGATGATTGAAGGCGACAACCTCGAAGTGTTGAAGCTGCTGCAAAAAAGCTACGCGGGCAAGGTCAAGCTCATCTACATCGACCCGCCCTATAACACCGGCAAGGATTTTGTGTATCCCGACAACTTTCAGGACAACATCAAGAACTACCTGGAACTCACCGGGCAGGTGGAAGGTGGAAAGAAAATCAGCAGCAACACCGAGGCCAGCGGGCGGTTCCACACCGACTGGTTGAACATGATGTATTCCAGATTGAAGCTTGCTCGAAACTTACTGGCAGATGACGGAATTATCTTCATAAGTTTAGATGACAACGAGTCCTCAAACCTTAAGAAGGTTTGCGATGAAGTTTTTGGGGAAGAAAACTTTGTTGCAAATATTTGTCATAAGGCAAGGGCATCTGTGTCAAATGACAAGATCATATCTTCCAACCATAACATCATTACACTTTACGCCAAAAATCAGGCTCTAGTTTTTGCATCAAGGGGTAAGTTTGGTCTCGATCCAAATCTTGAAGGATTTGATTTGGTTGATAAGAGAGGAAATTACAAACACGTCCCGGTAGATGGCCCGGGAGGAGCAGCAAAGGGAAATCCCTACTTTACCTTTGAAGGCGTTACTGGATATTGGAGATTTTCTGAGTTAACAATGCGGCAGAAATGGAATGATGGCCTTGTCGTCAAGGTGGGAAATGGCCTTCAGCAAAAATACTATTTATCGGATGCTAAGGAGTCTCGCAAGACAGACACAACATGGTGGGATGATGGCCTTTATACATCATCTGCAACTTCAAAGCTGAAGACTTTGATGGGTGGTGATGTGTTCAACAACCCGAAGCCCGTAGAACTCATTCGCCGAATGATTAGGTTGTGGGTTCGAACTAATGGCGATCTAGTATTAGATTTTTTTTCGGGCTCGGGCACAACTGGGCATGCGGTCATGGAGCAAGGAGTGACTGATGGTGTTACACGGAAATTTATTCTTGTTCAACTTCCAGAACCACTTAGTCACGAAAATAATGATCAAAAGGCTGCTGCCGAATATTGTGATGAGCATGCTTTGCCACGAAACATTGCAGAACTAACCAAGGAACGGCTGCGCCGCGCAGGTGCTAAGGTTAAAGCCGACAACCCCATGTTCGCTGGAGATACCGGTTTCCGCGTCTTCAAGCTCGATACCTCCAATATCCGCGCATGGAATCCTGACCGCGACAATCTGGAAAAAACGCTGCTCGACCACGAAGAGCACATCCTGCCGGGCAGGACGGAAGCGGACATCGTGTATGAACTGCTGCTCAAGCTGGGGCTGGATTTGTGCGTGCCGATAGTTTCGCGCACCATCGCAGGCAAGACGGTAGGCGCCATCGGTGGCGGTGTGCTGCTGGCGTGCCTCGCCGAGCGCATTGCCGTCGTTGAGGTGGAAGCCTTGGCGCAAGGCATCGTGGCGTGGCGCAAGGAACTTGCACCGGCTGGCGATACCACCTGCGTGTTCCGCGACAGCGCGTTTGAAAACGACATCGCCAAGAGCAACCTCGCCGCGATTCTGGAACAGTACGGCATCGCCAACGTGCGGAGTTTGTAGGCATGAGCGAAAACACTCCCTTGCCCGGCGGCGAGTTTTTACTGTATCAGACCGAAGACGGCCAGACTCGCGTCGAGTGTCGCTTGGCCAATGAAAGTCTGTGGCTATCTCAGGCAGGCATGGTAGAGCTGTTTCAAACCAGTAAGCAGAACATCGCCAAACACTTGAAGGCGATCTTTGCCGAGGGGGAGCTGGTCGAGGATTCAGTTGTCAACTTTTGGTTGACAACTGCCGCCGATGGCAAGCGTTACCGGGTGACTTACTACAACTTGAGTGCCGTTCTGGCAGTGGGCTATCGGGTGCGTTCGTTGCGTGGTACGCAGTTCCGTCGCTGGGCGACAGCCCGGTTGGAGGAATATCTGGTCAAGGGGTTTGTCATGGACGACGAGCGCCTGAAAAATCCAGATCAGGGTGTGTATTTCGAGCAATTGCTGGAACGTATCCGCGACATTCGTTCGTCGGAAAAAGTGTTCTGGCGCAAGGTGCTGGATATTTACGCCACCAGCATCGACTACGACTCTTCTGCCGAAACTTCCCAGCAGTTTTTTGCCACGATCCAGAACAAGATGCACTGGGCCGCACACGGCCAGACTGCGGCGGAGGTGATTACGCAACGCGCTGATGCCAGCCAGCCGCACATGGGGCTGACCAGCTTTACCGGAATACGCCCGCGCCGCTCGGATGTGGCGATTGCCAAGAATTATTTGAATGCCGAAGAGTTGGAGATGTTGAATCGCATCGTGATGGCGTACCTGGAATTTGCCGAGTTGCAGGCACGCAGGCGTCGCTCGATGACCATGGCGGCCTGGGTGCAGAAGCTGGATGATTTTTTGAAATTGGGCGAACACGAGGTGCTGACCCATGCCGGGCGGGTTTCGGCAGAGGAGGCGCGTTTGAAGGCCGAGGCTGAGTATGAGAACTACCGGCAGCAGTTGGATGCGCTTCCTGCTCCGGTGGATAAAGATATGATCAAAGTGCTGGAATCAGCCGCCAAAGCGCTGCCCAAGCCGAAGGGAAAGAAGAAATGAAGCTGCACTTTGAATCCAACCTCGATTACCAGCTTGCCGCTATTGAGGCGGTATGCGACCTGTTTCGCGGGCAGGAAATTTGCCGTTCTGAATTCACCGTAACCATGCGCACGCAATCCGTGCCGCAGGGAGATGATTTGTTTCCCGGCA
>CAYPRR010000055.1:1405-5959 GCA_964413245.1 uncultured Gammaproteobacteria bacterium | reverse complement strand
AAATGATTAATCAGTTGCGAGCGATGGGTAAGGGGAGTGCTAAATGGCAGGGTGAGATTGATTCGATTGCTGATAAATTGGAGGAAGGCTGGTCGATTGTGGAGCGCGATCCACAAGAAGAAGAAATCAAAAAAGAAATTGAGTATTGGGACACGGTGTTGCATGAGGTTGAAGACGAGACGGTAGCGTGATAAGATTCCGTCGTTATATGAATATTGTTTGGAACGGTTTATCGAGTTTTACAATTACGGCTAAGCCAGCCGATCGCGAAGTCACCGTGGTGACTGACCCTTTTGGAAATGATGTGGGTCTACGTTTCCCCCGTACTTTAGAAGCAGCCATGGTTGTTTCTTCGCATGATGCAGAATCGGCGAATAATTTTGAAGCGCTAGTTGGTGAAGACCGTAAGGCGCCATTTTCGGTTACTCATGCTGGAGAGTTTGAAGTGCAAGGTGTTTTTGTTAAGGGTGTTTCGGCGCCAAAAAAAGATGGCTCAGCTCATACAATTTATAGAATCGACGCTGAAGATATTTCAATTGGATTTTTGGGAGCCTTAGATCGAAATTTATCAGATAACGAAATTGAGTCTTTTGGAAATATTGACGTGTTGATCGTCCCTGTTGGTGGTGGAAGTGTTCTTAATAAAGATCAGGCGGCTGAATTGGTCTCACAGATTGAACCACGATTAGTCATTCCTTCGTATTTCGAAGTCGAAGGACTAAAAATAAGCTTTGCACCAGTAGAACCTTTTTGCAAAGATCTGGCTTGTCCGCGCGAAGACGTTAACAAGCTAAAACTGACTAAGGCTAATTTGCCGGGTGATGAAATTAAAATTGCCGTGCTTTCGCGCGGTTAACCAATTTTTATGCATATTCGTAAAGAGCATAATCCTGGAAAACATCGTTTAGTAATCGCTTTGGTATCTGGTTTTACCTTGCTGATTGGTGGCGTATGGGCCTATCAGCTACGAACCATGCTGATTACCAAGCCAGTTTTTGATGTAGAGAGCAGTTGGCAACAGATGGCTAGGGAATATGATAAAGCTTTGGAATATGGAAAAGCCGTTCAGCAATATCTGCCAGAATCACCAGACAGTATTTCTGAAATAGTTGTCTCTGCTACTGAAGATGCGCAGGCTGAGTTGGCTAAGACGACACCTGACGGTCAATCGCTTGATTCGTTAGCTCAGGCCTTAATCGATAATTTAAATGCACCAGTTGTCGCTGCGGAAGTGACTGCGGAATAGCAGTTTTGTCGTAACGGCTAGATGACTACGTTAATCCTCTGAGAAAAGTCGGCCCGGATACGACTTTTCTCAGAGGATCAACTCCGTCATTAGTTTGCCGTTACTCGAAGACCAACGAGACGATTATCGAAAATAAATTCATTATGGCCAGGAAACCTGAAGAAGAAAAAATCGAACTAACTGCCGCCGAACTTGTTGGCACCATCTTGCCACAAAAAATTGAAGATGAAATGAAGCGTGCGTATTTGGACTATGCCATGTCGGTCATTGTCTCTCGCGCTTTGCCTGATGTTCGTGATGGTTTAAAGCCGGTGCAACGTCGTATTTTGTATGCGATGTGGTCGATTGGTTTGCGTGCTAACGCTAAGTTTCGTAAGTCAGCAAACGTGGTTGGTGAAGTGATGGCTAAATATCACCCACACGGCGACTCTTCTATTTACGAAGCAATGGTGCGCATGGCGCAAGATTTTTCTTACCGACATCCATTGGTTCGTGGTCAGGGAAACTTCGGTTCGATGGATGGTGATTCGGCTGCTGCTATGCGTTACACCGAAGCTAAATTGGAATCGATTGGTGAAGAATTGATGACCGATATTGAAAAAGATACGGTTAATTTTATTCCAAACTACGATGGTTCGCATCAGGAGCCAGCCGTTTTACCAGCTAAACTTCCGAACTTGTTGATTAACGGTACGCTCGGTATTGCTGTTGGTATGGCGACGAACATTCCGCCACATAACTTGCGAGAAATTTGTGAGGCAATTTTACTGTTGATTGATAATCCAGAAGCAACTTTAGATGATCTTTTAGAAAAAGTTCATGGTCCAGATTTTCCAACCGGTGCGATTATTTATGGTGCTAATGATTTAAAGGCGGCTTACGCTACAGGTAAAGGGGGGATAGTTGTTCGTGCTAACGCTGAAATCGTCGAGAACAAAAAAGGGGAGAGCATTATCGTGGTTAGCGATGTGCCGTATATGCTTAACAAGGCGAGTCTGCTCGAAAAGATTGCCGATTTGGTGCGTGAGAAGAAATTGGAAGGTATTCGAGATTTGCGTGATGAATCTAACAAAGACGGTGTGCGTGTTGTCATTGAACTTAAAAAAGATGCCTTCCCACGCAAGGTTCTAAATTCGCTATATCAAATGACTCAATTGCAAACTACTTTTCACTTTAACATGGTTGCGTTGATCGATGGCATTGTGCCAAGAGTGCTTGGCTTGAAGGCGATTTTAGAAGAGTACATCAAACATCGTAAGGAAGTAGTGCGTCGTCGTACAGAGTTTGATTTGGCCAAGGCTCAAGATCGCGCTCATATTTTGGAAGGTTTGCGAATTGCTTTAGCGAAAATCGATGCTGTCATTAAAACCATCAAACAATCCAAAGATAAAGATGAAGCTCGTGGTAATTTGATGAAGCAGTTCAAGATGACAGAACGGCAGGCGGTGGCGATTTTGGAAATGAAATTGCAGAGCTTAGCTAACCTGGAACAGATCAAGATTGAACAAGAATACAACGAGAAGATGGATTTGATCGCAGAATTGGAAGCGATTCTGAAGTCACCAAAAAAGATGCTTTCTGTTATTCGAAGTGAGGTTGATGAAATCATGCAACAGTACGGACAGGAGCGCCGCACGAAGATTGTTAAGGCTGGACTCAAGGAATTCCGTGTGGAGGATTTGATTCCTGATGTCCAGACCGTGGTTATTACGACTAAGGATGGTTATATCAAGCGTGTATCACCAGATGCTTTTAAGACCCAGACTCGTGGCGGTAAAGGTGTGATTGGCTTAACTACCAAAGAAGAGGATTCTGTTGAAGCTGTATTTGCAGCTACCACCCACCAAGACGTGATGTATTTTACTTCGCGTGGTCGAGTGTTCCGTTTGAAGGTTTATGAAATACCGGAAGCTAGTCGAACTTCTAAAGGTCAGGCGATTGTGAACTTTTTGAACTTGTCACCAGGGGAAAAAGTAACTTCGACGATGATCGGTGCAGATTTTGAGAAGGCGAAGTTCATTGTGATGGTGACGAGCGGTGGAACGATCAAAAAAGTTGATATCAAAGATTTGGAAAATGTTCGCGCCTCGGGTTTGATCGCCATCAAGTTGAATGACGGTGATAATTTGGAATGGGTGAAGACTTCTACTGGTACAGATGACATCATGTTGGCCACGGCCGCTGGTATCGCCATTCGCTTTAACGAGAAAATGGTGCGAGCGATGGGCCGTGTGGCCGCTGGTGTTCGAGGTTTGAAGTTGAAGGGAAGTGACAAAGTGGTTGGTATGGAAGTCGTCACGAAGGAAGAGGCAAAAGAAGGTCGTTTGTTCTTGACGATTATGGAAAATGGATTTGGTAAGAGAACTGATATCGAAGAATATAAGTCTCAGGGTCGTGGTGGCATGGGTATTAAGACGGCGCAAATCACACCAAAAACTGGAAAATTAGTTTCTGCTTACATCACCAAAAAGAAAGATGATCGAGATTTGTTGTGTATTTCTGAAGGTGGTCAGGTGATCCGTTTGCAGATCAATTCTATTTCGACGTTAGGTCGAGCGACTCAAGGCGTTCGAGTAATGCGTTTTAAGAAGCCAGGCGATAAGGTTTCGAGTGTAGCTTTGGTTGACAAAGAAGTTGGTGAATAGCAATAGGCTGAAAACACCCCAGGGGGTTGACCTCGGGGGTGTTTTTTTGTAGTCTCAAGGCGCACCGCATTCCGTGGTGGCACAGATTGACACTAGTCTGGAGAGGTGAACTTGTTACTCATTGTTCTAACT
Organism: uncultured Gammaproteobacteria bacterium; assembly: GCA_964413245.1. Classification (GTDB taxonomy): domain Bacteria; phylum Patescibacteriota; class Patescibacteriia; order UBA9934; family UBA9934; genus CAYPRR01. The sequence goes on along the minus strand of CAYPRR010000055.1, from coordinate 1,936 downwards.
CGTCGTTCGCGTCGCGACAACAATGTTGGTCGTATTCATGAGGAGGTGGCCAGGGTCTTGCGCGACTCGTCGGTTGTCGGCAACATACGCGACCGCAATGACCACGACTCCGAGAAGCTGGTCAAGGTGACCTTCGAGCTCGGTGAAGAGAACACGATTTGTGTGACGCAGTCCGCGCCTATCAACGGCCAGTGGTTCGACGGCGACAATCCAATTACCGGGCGTCTGCGCATCAGGGTGATCGAAGCGGTCAACCGTGGCTTCATCGCCCGGCTGACCAAGCGCGCGTTCAATTTTTCGGTCGACAAGGGTGAGTCGAGATCGGTCAACATGCTCGTGCCGTTCGACCGCAATAGCCGACCCAACCGCGGTCCGATCAAGGCGCAGACTTCACCGTCGGCGAAATAGTCCTTCCGGCCTCTGACCCGTTTCCTCAAACGGTCCCCAGAGCGCCGGCTTTTTTATTGACATAATGATGAAAACAGCACATAATTGCTGTATTATTAATATTTTTTGTATGGATACAAATGA
>CAYPRR010000055.1:0-1395 GCA_964413245.1 uncultured Gammaproteobacteria bacterium | reverse complement strand
GTTCGGAAATAGAACTTTGGGCCAAATCTAATGGATTGGGTAGCGATTTTTTGAGCTCAGATATCATATGGAATGAGGACGGTACAGCTACTGTAGAGGGGTCATTAATGCTAGCCAATACTGAAGCCACAAAATTGCCAGAAGGCCTAATATTATTGCCTGGAGATGAGGTTTATGTTCGTGCCGATCAGAGCGAACTCAAAGATTATCTTAATGAAAAGGGCCTTGTATACAAGGTAATTGCCGATCCTAGAAGTGAGGATGGAAAGATGGCTGCTTAGTGTTGGGCTTGACGTTTTTGGGCTTTTTTCGTAGAATACGGCCAACTAATTCTCACATTGTTGAGAACTAGCGATAAATGTTCAGATACAAGGAACGGGTGGCAGACAAGGAAACGTACTTACTGGTACGTAGACGCAGTCTGACGGGACCCGTGACACAGTAGGTGAGCATTTAGCGCGGTTCTATAATTTATGCCATTACCAGCATTTCGACACTCCAAATCTAAAGTCCGCCGACGTCGATCTCATGACGCTTTGAAGACCATCATGGTTTCCAAATGCGCTAAGTGTCAGGCGCCATCTTTGCCACATCGTGTGTGTAAAGTTTGTGGTGTTTACGCTGGTCGCCAAGTAATTGGCGGCATGGAAGAGGTCAAAAAGACCTTGAAGAAAACAGCTAGCAAGAAAGAGAAGGTCGCCGTAGTGGCCGATCCAGGTATCGGCCAACCAAAGGTGGCTAAGAAGCCACGAGCGGCCAAGGCCAAGTCGAAAAAGGCCGAAGCTACAGCTGAAACCAAGTAATTAAGAAGCGGGGCTTACGGGCCTCGCTTTTGTTTTATGTGTTTTTTTGTTATGATTCGGTTACTTGAATTTATTACAGAATTGCAATAAATGCTCCAGCTGCTAGGCGCCGAAAAAATTAAGAGGAGACGTACTTACTGGTACGGCGACAAATAATTTTGAACGGCAACAACGCAGATGGACATTTAGTGCGATTCTGAACATTATGTCTAATCGCCACCTTGCCAGAACAATGGCCATGCAGTGTCTTTACGAATGGGATTTTAGGCAACAAGATAAGGCACGTTTACCAGCGTGTGTCGCGACCATCAAAGAAGATTTTGCTCCAGGATTTGATGACGGCGGTTATGTAGAGCGTCAGGTTACAGCCGTGAGTGAACGAGTCAAAGAGCTAGATGAAATACTTTCACACTTTGCTCCAGACTGGACGGTCGGTGAAATGACAGCAACTGATCGTAATATTTTACGTCTTGGTGTTTATGAGTTGAAGTTCGATGAAAATATTCCTTCAAAAGTTGCCATCAACGAAGCAATCGAATTGGCCAAAAATTTTGGTGGCGAAACTTCTGGCAAGTTCGTCAACGGAGTACTC
>CAYPRR010000054.1:1336-5969 GCA_964413245.1 uncultured Gammaproteobacteria bacterium | reverse complement strand
GCTTGGGGTGATAGATCAGAAACAGTTTGACCAATAACATTTGCCGGTGCTAAGCACCGGCAATTTTAAGCTATGGAAGATTTGGCTAAGATTAAAAAAATTGGCCAACTCGTGGAGTTGGCCAATTTTTTTAACTATTTATTGGTGTTTAGCAATCCGTTCGCGCAACATGTCCTTGCTCATCGAACCAGAGAATTGCTCAATCACCTGACCACCTTTGAAGATCAAAAATGTTGGAATTGAAAGAATATTGAACTGTCGAGCCAAGTCTGGATGATCATCGACGTTCACCTTAGCGATCATCACGCCATCCATCTCACCAGCTAACTCTTCAACGATCGGACTCATTACTTTGCACGGTCCGCACCATGGGGCCCAAAAATCAACTAGCACCAGCTTCTGCGCCTGCAAAACAACGGAGTCAAAATTATCTGTGGTTAATTCCATAATTTTTTCTTATTAAGACTCGATTCTACCACGGCCTAACGGGAACCCTCAACTTCGAAAGTTCGAGCGTGCATTTCTTCCTTATAAGCCTCCAAAATGTCGCCGATTTCGATTCGTCCTTTGCCGATAAAGGCCAGACCGCACTCTTCACCTTGCTGAACTTCCCGAACCTGGGTCTTACCAACTTGGATCGATTCGATTTTACCTTCTTCGATAATTTTATCACCACGCATCACACGAACTGTAGCGCCTGGCTCCAGCTTACCCTTCAACACTTGACCACCAAGCACAATACCCTTGGTTAGTTTTTTGAAGAGACCCAAAACCTTAAGTGTGCCAAGTTCGGTGTAAACCTTTTCCGCTGGAATCAAAATTTTCAGTTTCTCCACCACCTCATCGAAGAGTTTGTAAATCACAGTGTATGTGCCGACCTCCACGTGTTTCTCACGAGCGATACTATTGGCACTAGCGGTTGGCTTCACATTAAACAAAGCAATAAAAGCGCCAGTCGCTTCTGCTCGCAAAACTTCCGAATCAGTTAAGTTACCCAAACCCTTGGCCACAATCTGTACTCGAACGTACGGGTTATCGATCTTTTCGATCATACCGATGAGCGCCTCTAACGAACCAAGCACATCGGCCTTAAGCACCAAATTGAGCGACGGCTTAACTTCTGATTCTTCGCCATCTTTTTGAACGGCTGACTGTTTGTGAGTGACGGACATTTCTTCCACACCCGTCTTGGCTTTAGCCTGTGGTCGCAAAGCCTGCAACGATTTCACATCAGCTGGAACCTCTAAAATATCACCAACGGAAGGCGCTGCTTTAAGTCCCAAAATCTGTACTGGAGTTGAAGGTGGCGCTACCTTCACATTTTTGCCGTCCCAAGTTTTCATGGCGCGCACTTTGCCGAACAAAACACCTTTAATACCAACGCTATCGCCAACTTTCAACGTTCCTGTTTGCACCATCACCGTGGAAACTGGACCAGCGCCTTTATCGATATGTGCCTCAATAATCGTACCAATGGCCGGACGATTTGGGTTGGCTGTAATGTGATCTTTTTCAATGTCCCGAACGAGCAACAACATGTCGAGCAGTTGATCGATGTTCGTTTTCGCTTTAGCAGAAACTGGAACGCAAATCGTTTTACCTCCCCAATCTTCTGGTACTAAATCATTTTCCGCCAACTGACTTTTTACTTTTTCTAAATTAGCACCTTCTTTATCAATCTTGTTAATAGCAACAACGAACGGCAACTTAGCCGCCTTGATGATGTTGATCGCCTCTTTAGTCTGTGGCTGAATACCATCGTCCGCAGCGACAACTAAAATAGCGATGTCGGCGACCTTAGCGCCACGAGAACGCATGACCGTAAAAGCTTCATGACCTGGAGTATCAATAAAAGTAATCGGCTGACCGTTACGCACAACTTGGTAGGCGCCGATGTGCTGAGTAATGCCACCAGATTCTGAATCAATCACATGCTCGCTACGAATCGCATCAAGCAACATGGTCTTACCGTGGTCGACGTGGCCCATGACCACAATCACTGGTGGACGTGATTGCAAATCCTCAATCTTTTCATTAGTTCGAGCGTCTTCCAAAATATTAATGCCTAAATCAGCTTGATCACCAACCTTCTCTTCTTTTGGCACCGCACGCAAACCCAATTCTTCGGCGATGATCGCTGCGGTTTCAAAATCAATACGTTCATTGAGCGAGGCCAAAATACCGGCGCGCATCAATTCCTGCATCACCTTGGCGATTGGTACACCAATAGTTTCAGAAAATTCACGAACGGAAAGTGTGAGTGGCAACTCAACCACACGGGCTTCATCGGATTGTGCCGTGAGCTTGCGAGCAGCACGAGCCTTCTGATCTTCCATTTTCTTTTGGAGATAGAGGCGTTTTTGGTAGCCTTTCCAGGAATCCGAAATGCGACCCACATCGCGATCTGGAATTTTAATAGCCTTGGAACCGATATCGAAACCAAGCTCCGGCAACTTTGCCCGTAGCTCTTCGGTACCAACTCCCAAACGACGTGCCAATTCTGATATGTTCATGTGCCAAGAGGATAACGAAAAAGAGCCGTGAAGTCAATCAATCCGCCCGATAATAGCTAAATATGATTTTCATCCTTGTCCCAATTACCTGGATTATCTTTGATGTATTCCCTGGTTCGGTTCAATTCGGCTTCGTCTCGAATGATCCGTTCGTAATAATTTCGTTGCCAGACAGACGATCCTGTCATTTCTCGTAAATTATTAATTCGCATTGATGAATATGATTTAAACGAACGAATTATTGCGTGCAATGTTGGACGTTTATTTTTCGTCGTAGGGGCAGGTTCGATAATTTCGATTATTCCATGAAAACGATTGGGCATTACGATGAATTTGTCGAGGCGGATATTTTTATAATGATTGATCAAATCCAACCAACAGGTTTCAACCAGCCAACCATAAACATTGACGTTCATTCGGTTATTAACAACATCACCAAATATACATTTCCGATTGTTTACAACCATCGTCACATAATAAATACCCGGCCTGGAATAATCATAGGCCGGTAATCTAATTGATCGACGATTTGGTATCCATAGACGGTCCATATTCGAATTAGCCAGGTCATTCCTATTCAAGTTCGCCTGCCGGATGTCGTCGTTCCAGTACAAGTTACGAACGTGCAGGTTACGATCCGAGTCACAGTCATTTTATCCACTACGCCGTCCAAAACACCACCCATCGATCCACGTTCTGACGCGGTGTTCTCCAGGTTGAATCGAATTCGCGATCTTAAATCGCCTAGCGACACGCACCAAGCATCTTCAATTTTTGAGTAAACATGCACCACACTAGATTCAACCGTGGTTAAATCTATTCTGGGTGGCATAGATGCTGGATTCGGCAGTAGAAAGCCGTAGCCGTCCGCATATTCGCCTAATACCATCCTAATTATACACAAAAAAAATAAAGGGCTAAGTTCCAAGGGTCAATGAAGACCAAAGAAACTCAGTCCTAAGCACTAGCTACGGGCGAAAACCCACTGGTTCTCGGGGTTCCACTCGTCGCCGGGGCGACCACTGCTGGCGTCCAACCACTGGCCAGCGCCGCCGTGGCCCACGCGGAAGACGTCCAAGCCACGATCGGAGCCCGCGATCGGCTCCATGGCCACCAAAAACCAGTTACCATAAGGCTGATCGGCATACTGCCGACGCAACTGCGGCCCGACTTCGGCTGGGCACAAGACGAGGCCGAGCGACAAAGCTCGTTCATAAATGACCTTCCGGCTGGCGGCCCGAGTGAAACCGAGATCCGTAACCGAGACACGAACCAGCTCGATTTCCGTCTCCTTCAAAGCGAGACGGATCTTGGCAAGGATCTGCCGCGCGTACGTGCCGATCTTGAAGCCATCAGCTTCCAGTGCCGTGGTGATCGCCTCGATGGTCGGGTGGGTGCCGAGTTTGATGGTCTTCCAGGTCGGGAAGTCCTTCTTGATGGGAACTTCTGCCGGATTTGCCACAGCCTGAGCCGTCGCCTCCATCATCCGTCCGCCGTTCTTGATGAACCGGACGAACTCCGGGATCACGGCATCGATGTCGTTAATCACCGTCTGGAGATCTTCGGTCTGAAGACTACCCCAAGGGGTTTTGGTCATCAGGCGAGCGAGCAACTCGAGAATCACATTCTGTCCGGCCATTGCCTTTCCGCTCTGGTGTCTGAACTCACTTCCGCAACATGCGGACGAGCTGACTTAGCCACAGCGTTTGAAGCACCAAATGCACCAAACACTGTGGCTAAATAAGTTATTAACATAGTTTAAAATGAGGCTTTTGTCAAGAATCGGCCAACCTTTCTGCCGGTGCTAAGCACCGGCAATTACAAGCTATACTCCAGTTTTATCTGCCACCAACTTTCTGGACTACAGGAACCAACTTCCAAAATCTTACCGATTAGTTCGGCAGTATCTTCTGAGCATTGAACTGGTTTAGCGAAAGGGTTTTCGATGGAGCTAAGGGTAAGGATGTATAAAGCTGTTTCATCACACTGTAAAAAAATCCGTTATCCGGACCTGACCCCAATAACGCAGATAACAAAATGACTCCGCACGGGGGTCATTTTGTTATCGGACACATCCCTATCGGTCGCCTCGCATATCTGAGTACGCGCGTTGCCCGATA
>CAYPRR010000054.1:0-1326 GCA_964413245.1 uncultured Gammaproteobacteria bacterium | reverse complement strand
CTCACGGAGGCTTTCACCTCGACGGTTTTCAAGACCGTTACCTTAAACCACTCGGTCACCTCTCCCAATTTAATTGGGTAAAATAAATTAAAATGATAACTGGCGGAGAGGGAGAGATTCGAACTCTCGGTACCCTTTCAGGTACACAGGTTTAGCAAACCTGCGCCTTAAGCCACTCGGCCACCTCTCCATATATAGTTCGCTGACTAACTATGCTCAGCCTAAAATTTTGGCGCTATTGAAATTACACTCGCCGCACTACTTTATGGTTTTTTTGACTTCTTGTCCAGTCCAGCTTCTGATATAATGCTTAGTATATGGTAGACGAAGAAGTACAGTACACCGAACAAGATGTTGGTGAAGGCCTTTTAAGCTGGGAATCTTGGGAGTTTGCGCCGCTAGAGCGTTCAAAACTCTGGTACATTATTGCCGGAATTATTGCCGTTGGCCTAATCATCTATGCAATTTATTCCTCAAATTACATCTTCGCAATCGCTATTATGATGATGGGCGTCATTACCCTCATTAGTAATTTTCGTAAACCTCGCCGAATTGAAATATTCTTGACTAATCTTGGCGTAGTTGTTGGAAGCGAATTTTTCGCATATGAAGACATGAAGGATTTCTCTATAGTGTATAAACCACCAGTCAAGAATTTATATCTCTGCTTCAAGAGTGTTTGGCAACCAATGCTATCAATCTCGCTTGAAGATGTTAATCCAAATGAAGTTCGTGAGGTGTTACTTCCATATGCGTTCGAGAATCTAGAACGGGAAGATGAGAACTTGACAGACGTGCTTCGCCGGCTGTATAAGTTGTGAGCATTATGTGCCCGTAGCTCAGTTGGATAGAGCATCAGCTTGCGGAGCTGAGGGTCGCACGTTCAAGTCGTGCCGGGCACACCAGAAACATATGCCTTGGGTATATATATTAAAAAGCGATCTAAATGATCGTTTTTATGTTGGAAGTACAAAAAATTTACAAAAAAGATTCGCGCAACATCTTAACAAACATACACAAACAACTGCACGCATGGGTAAAATAATACTCGTCTTCAGTCAGGAATTTACTACTCTTAAAGAAGCTCAAGCTATTGAAAAACGTTTGAAGAAACTCAAACGCAAAGACTATCTTCAAAAGATAATAGACGATGGATTTATAAAATTGAAAATCGAATAGCTCAGCCCCGACGCACCGACTCAAGATATAATTTAGTCGGCGGTCGGGGTCCCGACTTCCCCGACAGAAAATAATATCGGGGAACGTCGGGATTGGATAGAGCATCAGCTTGCGGAGCTGAGGGTCGCACGTTCAAGTCGTGCCGGG
>CAYPRR010000053.1:3082-6018 GCA_964413245.1 uncultured Gammaproteobacteria bacterium | reverse complement strand
ATCCGGATCGGTTATAAAGCCAGTATATGCAACAGCTGCATTAATGGAAGGTATCATCACCCCAACGACTAGCTTTCTTTCTGTTGGTGGTTTTTCTGTTGGTCCTTATTACTTTAAAGACTGGAAGGCAGGTGGACATGGTGCTACAAACGTCTATCATGCGATCGCCGATTCAGTAAACACATTTTTTTATATTATTGGTGGTGGTAATGAAACTTTTGACGGCTTAGGCTTAGATCGCTTAATGAGTTATGCCGCAAAATTCGGCTTCGGTTCAAAAACTGGAATAGATCTACCAACGGAAGCTGATGGATTTCTTCCAAGCAAACAATGGAAACAAGATACTTATAACGAACAATGGTACATCGGTGATACGTACAATGTTTCCATCGGACAAGGAAATTTAATTGTGACACCCTTACAGATCGCTCGATCAATAGCCGTATTCGCCAACGGTGGATACCTTGTACGTCCAAAGCTTGTAGCCACCGATGAATCTGCACAACAAATCGTACCAATAGAGACGGTCCAAATTATTCGTGATGCTATGCGTCAAACTGTGACAAATGGAACTGCCAAATCTCTACTTGATTTACCGGTTGAAGTAGCAGGTAAAACTGGGACGGCACAATGGTCAAGCACCAAAACTCCGCATACATGGTTTGTAGGATTTGCGCCATACGATAAACCAACATTATCTGTTACCGTTCTAGTTGAAGAAGGATCGGATGATTATCTATCTGTACCTATTGCTAAGGATATATTTGATTGGTGGTTCAGAAAATATCCGGTTGACACTGTGCAGTAGAGACAGTTATTATACTATTACCCGCCCTTGAGGCGGATTCTTATATGAATCAAAGCCACTATATTTCACCGGAGGGCCTACTGAAACTTAAAGATGAACTTTTAGATCGTCAAAATCGTATTCGTAAGGAAATTACCGAAAAAATATCCATCGCCAAAGAGCAAGGTGATCTTTCGGAAAATTTTGAATATTCTAACGCCAAAGAGATGCAGGCCATGAATGAGACACGCATCGGTGAGCTTGAAGAGATACAAAAAAATGCAGTAATAATTCAGAGTAAGGAAGGTGGTAATGCTATTTCTCTTGGTGCGAGCTTTTTCGTAGAAATTGCAGGTGGAGCTAAAAAGACCTTCACCATTGTTGGTTCAACGGAAAGCGATCCAGTGGCCGGAAAAATTAGTAATGAATCACCACTCGGCCAAGCTTTTCTTGGAAAATCGATTGGCGACGTCGTCAACATTCCGTTACCTGGAGGCGCCAGCATTAAATACGAAATTATTTCGATCCAATAATATGATCGCTGAAGAAATCGTACGTCGAGAACGTTTAGAAACCTTGAAACAACGGGGGATCGATGCTTATCCGGCTGAGGCTAAACGTGATTATCAAATTGGTGATGTTCTTTTGTCGTTTGACGCATTAGAAACAGCAACCACAACAATTAGTTTAGTCGGTCGTGTTCGATCAATTCGTAAACATGGCGGTGTAACATTTATAACTTTGCAAGATGAAAGCGGTAGTTTACAGATGGTCTTGCATCGAGACTCAATTGGAACTCAGGCTTATGAAGATTTCCACAATCTAGCCGACGTCGGTGATTTTTATGAATTTTACGGACCAGTCTTTAAAACTCAAAAAGGTGAACGCTCGCTAAAAATCGAATATTCTAAAATATTAGCCAAGGCATTACTACCACTGCCAGAAAAATGGCATGGTCTGACTGATACTGAAAAACGTTATCGTCAACGTTATTTAGATTTAATTGCCAATGATAGCGTCCGTGAAGTCACAAAAACTCGCTCAAGATTAGTCACAGCCATGCGCCGCTTTTTGGAATCTGAGGGCTTCATGGAAGTCGAAACACCGATGCTCCAACCAATTGCTGGTGGTGCTAGCGCTCGACCATTCGTTACTCATCACAACGCTCTTGATAGTGACTTTTATTTACGTGTGGCGCCCGAACTTTACTTAAAGCGTTTAATCGTTGGTGGCTTTGAAAAGATCTACGAATACGCCCGTTGTTTCCGCAATGAAGGCATTAGCCCACAACACAATCCTGAGTTCACTCAAATTGAAGCTTACTGGGCTTACGCCACCATCGAAGATCTAATGGATCACTTGGAGCGAATGATTTCGACCGTGATCAAAGAAGCACTTGGTGAGAATCAAGTTAAAATCGGGGAAGAAGAACTTAACTTTTCGATTCCATTCCCACGTTTTACCTTCCGGGATTTGGTTGTTAAATACGCAGACATCGATCTGGAAAACGTTCAAGATGAATCTGAACTCCGGACAGCCATGAAAAATCTTGGACTAAAAACTAATGGCGTCATCGGACTTGGAGAATTGATCGACCATCTTTACAAAGCCAAGGTTCGACCCAACATTATTCAGCCAACCTTTGTCACCGATTATCCATCAGTCATGAAACCACTCGCCAAGCGACGTGGCGATACACTTTGGAGTGCTAGTGCTCAACTCGTGGTTAAAGGCATGGAAGTTTGCAACGCTTTCAATGAGCTCAACAACCCGCTAGAGCAAGAAGCTCGCTTTAAAGAACAGGAAGTCTTGCGTGAACAGGGTAGTGAAGAAGCGCAACGCATCGACGACGATTATATTACTGCCCTCAAGCATGGTATGCCACCAACTGCTGGTTATGGTATTGGTATTGATCGTTTCATTGCTCTTTTAACTGGTTCTCCGAATCTTAAAGAAGTCATTCTTTTCCCAACGCTCAAACCTGAATCTACCCAAGAATCGGATAATCAGGAATCGGTATGAAGCGCGTCTTAGTTTTTGGTACTTTTGACGGCTTGCATCCCGGACATGATTATTTCTTAAGGGAAGCGAAAAAATTAGGTGATCGATTGTTCGTTTGCCTAGCACGTAACTCCGTTGTCGCCGAACT
>CAYPRR010000053.1:0-2982 GCA_964413245.1 uncultured Gammaproteobacteria bacterium | reverse complement strand
GATCGTCGAGTTCGGGCTCTTAAGAGCGATTCGGAGGCTATTGCCGCTACTAAAAACGAGGTTTCTAAGCGCCTACCAACCGTCAGTGCCGAAGAACGTGCGAAATTAATCGAAGAAATGCGTGAAACGGATCGCCAAGCTGATAATCTTCGTGCCGAACTTTCACCAATCTCCGAAGAATTGGACGAATTGCTATATAAAATTCCTAATCCAGCCTTGCCTGACGTTACCGTTTCACCAGATGAAAAAGATAACGAGGTCGTTCGTGTGGTCGGTGAAAAACCAACTTTTGATTTTAAGCCACTTGATCACATGACTATTGGTGAGAAGCTTGGAATTATTGATAGTGAACGGGCAGCCAAAACTAGCGGTGCACGCTTCACCTATCTAAAAGGTGACGGTGCTTTACTTGAACTAGCGCTCGTTTCTTACGCTTTGTCTGTGGCCGCCAAACACGGCTTCACACCAATGATGGTCCCACACTTGGTAACCGCTAAAGCGATGCGAGCGATGGGTTATTTAGAGCATGGTGGACATGAAGAAATCTACTATCTAGCCAAAGATAATTTGTACTTAATCGGAACAGCTGAACAATCGATCGGACCGATGCACATGGATGAGATTATTCCAGCCGAAAATTTACCATTACGTTATATTGGGTTTTCTCCTTGCTACCGACGTGAAGCCGGCTCATACGGCAAGGACACTAAAGGCATTTTGCGCGTTCATCAATTTGATAAAGTGGAAATGTTTACTTTTTCAGAGCCAGGTACTTCCGATGCTGAACATGAGTTGATTTTATCGATCGAAGAAGAATTGATGCAAGGATTAAAAGTTCCATATCACGTACTTAAGATGGTCACAGGTGATCTTGGATTGCCAGCTGCCCGAAAATACGATATCGAAGCCTGGTTGCCATCACAAGAAACCTATCGTGAAACACATTCAAGTAGTTCATGTACCGATTTCCAAGCACGCCGATTAAACACTCGATATAAAAAAGAAGGTGAAAAACCAGAGTTCCTGCATACTCTCAACGGTACTGCCTTTGCGATTGGCCGAACGATCATCGCCATCCTAGAAAACTATCAACAGGCAGATGGCTCCGTAACTATTCCGGAAGTTCTCATTCCGTTCATGGGTGGCAAAACTAAACTATCTCCTAAAGCGTAACTGGTTATGGCGCCACATGGAGCCAAAACCTGGGTTGAAATTGATGCCCGAGCCTTAAGCAAAAACCTGAATCAACTTCGAGGCTTGCTACAAGACAAAGGACAACTTTGCCCAATTGTTAAAGCCAATGCTTACGGGCATCATTTAGAAACCATCGTCCGACTCCTAACCACAGAGGGAGTTGGACTTTTTGGTGTCGACTCCATTGAAGAAGCGCAAATCGTTCGTCGGCTAGCTCCGAATGCAGAAATATTTATTCTTGGTTTAACTGTTCCGGAACGATTAATCGAAGTAGTTAGAAACAAAATTATCCAAACGATTTACGATTTACCAACACTTGAAAAATTAATTGAGCATGCCGTTCACGAACAATCACGAGTACTCGTCAATATAAAATTAGAAACTGGATTAAATCGACAGGGAATCGGCAATCGACAATTACAAGACTTGATCCGAATGATAAAAACTAACGAACATTGGGTCGAGTTGCGTGGAGTTTCAATGCACTTTGCTGAGTCAGAAAATGTCGAAAATCAAAATTTTAGCTTTCAACAACTCGATCGATTTTTGGAGCAAATAGAAATATTAAAGGTGCAGGGCATAGAGCCAAAATTTATTCACGCCAGCTGTTCAGCGGCCTTCATGGTGATACCAGATAGTCGACTTTTAATGAATCGTACAGGACTCGCTATTTATGGTTTATGGCCATCGGAAGGCGTACGACAGATGATGCGCTTAAAGGGATTAGAGCTTACTCCAGTTCTAAGTTGGAAAACTAAAATCGCACAAATCAAAGACATCGTTGCCGGTGATACCGTTGGTTACGGTCGAACTTTCAAGGCCGATCGACCAATGCGAATCGCCGTGCTTCCAGTTGGCTATTATGATGGTTACCGACGAAACTTGAATAATCGTGGACAGGTGTTAATCAATGGCCGAAAATGCAACATCTTGGGTAATATCTGTATGAACATGTGTATGGTCGATGTGTCACAAATCCCACAAATAAATGTCGGTGACATCGCAACGTTGCTCGGAAGAGACGGAATGAATCAAATTACCGCCGAAGATTTAGCACAGCTGTACGGGACCATCAATTACGAAGTAGTAACAACCATCAACCCATTGATACCACGAGTCGTATGCTAAAACGACGAAATTTTTTAAAAGACCAATCGGCTCGCGCTTACACCGATGAGCGATTTCGAAACCCTTTTTTTCGTAAACCGAGTCGCTGGACGAAATGGAAAATTATTGGAATTATAATCGCAATATTTATAATTATTATTGTTGCCATTGGATATATAGTTTTTGGACCATGGCTTAAAATTAGACAATCAACCATTAGTGGATTAACAACGGTACCAAATACAGAAGTTGAAGCAATCATTAACCAAAAACTTTCTGCCAAACGAGCCTACTTCTTACCGAACAATCAACGTTGGATTTTTGATGAGCAATCGCTACTCGATGAACTAAACGATAGATTTCATTTCTCATCTCTAACTATTGCGCGTGAAAAAAATACGCTCATTATCAAAGCCGAAGAACGTATTTCAGCTGTCGCTTGGCAAACTGGTGATCAATATTTCCTATTGGCATTAAATGGTCAACCAACATTAGAATTAGACCCAGTAACTGCTAATGTATTACGAACGAGACAGGGAATTCAAACAATTGTAATAGATCAATCGTACATCGATAGAGCGCCTCTTATACTAGCTCCTAGCATGCCGATTATAACAGACCTCAGCTCTTCTTCAGTTAATTTTGATAGCCTAATAATAAAACCTGAATTCATCCAAAATA
>CAYPRR010000052.1:0-6066 GCA_964413245.1 uncultured Gammaproteobacteria bacterium | reverse complement strand
CCTTAACGGGCACGCTCCAGTTACCGTAATTAGTGTCGTGTCGCAATAAGTGAGCCAGAGTTGCCGCATCTGTTAGATCATTAATCGCCACTACTTCAAAGCCTGGCTTACCCCAACCTGCCTTAAAAGTTGAACGTCCGATTCTACCGAAACCATTAATCGCAATCTTCGCCATAAATGAAAGATACTGGATAATTAATGCCGGAATTATAACACAAAAGACCCTGTTACGGGTCCTTGGTGTTTACCTGAGCTATTGATTAAGCGCCAATCTGAATTCTCTTGAAGCGATTGATTTTCATGTTTTCGCCAATTGAAGCGATCTTGCTTTCCACCAATTGTTGGATGGTCAAATCTTCATCTTTCACAAATGGCTGTTCGAGCAAACAGGTTTCGCTGAAGTAGCGATTAAGTTTGCCATCGATGATCTTTTCGAGCATTTCGGCTGGCTTACCTTCAGCAAGCAAAATTTCTTTGGCGATTTCACGTTCCTTGGCAACCACTTCTGGTGGCACTTCTTCGCGTGAAAGATACAACGGGCTGATAGCAGCGATGTGCAATGCTAAATCATTGCAGAATTCGATGAAAGCTGGATTGCGAGCCACGAAATCGGTTTCACACAAAACTTCGACCATCACACCGATCTTACCAGTGGAATGAGTGTAGCAGTGAACGCGACCTTCACCAGTCACCCGATCAGCTTTCTTAGCGGCCTTAGCGGAACCATTCTTACGCAGGTACTCACCAGCCTTCTCTAAATCTCCACCAACTTCTACTAATGCTTTCTTAGCCTCCATCATGCCAACGCCGGTCATTTCTCGGAGTTTTGCGACGTCTGATGCTTTGATGTCCATATAATTTTAAAAAATAATTGTCAGCATTATACAACTAAATAAGTTAACTCGTACGGGTGGCAGTGAGTATGTCCGAACGGGCTGCCCCAAAGCAGACCGGCGGGCATACTCAGCTGACAGGACCCGAACGAGTTAAAACTTATTTATTTAATTTTTTCCTGCGCTTCTCGGGCCAACTGTTCCTTCATCTTGATATCCAAATCAAGCACCGCTTCCTTGGCATCGTCCGTCACATCAACTTCTTCTTCAATTTTTGGAGCGTTGACTTTTGTTACTTTGATAGCAGCATCAACGGCAGCCGTCTTGGCTTTATTCTTGCCAACCTTCACCGCTTCACCAATCAACTTGCTGATCAAAGTCAAAGATCCAATAGAATCATCGTTAGCTGGAATGACCACATCGGCCATATCTGGGTTGACGTTGGTGTCACAGATACCAATCACCTTTACGCCACGGATACGAGCTTCCTGCACAGCAGTTTTATCGTGACGAATGTCGAGTACGAAGATAGCGTCTGGCAATTTCTTGAATTCACCTAAACCACCAATCTTACCTTCCAACTCGTCGATCTCACGATCAAACATCAACTGTTCCAACTTGGTGTACTTTTTAAGTTCACCCTTTTCACGCTTATCTTTCAAATCGATGTACTTTTTAACCAAGCGCTGAATTTCTGTGAAGTTGGTAAAAGTTCCACCCAACCAACGAGTGTTGACGTATGGCATACCGCAATCGCGAGCCACCTTCTCAACCAAATCAGTTGCCTGCTTTTTAGTACCAACAAACATGATCACGCCGTCTCGGGAAACTAGTTCTTCGACCATCGCGATGGTCTTTTCTAAAATGACGAGAGTCTTTTCCACATCAATAATGTGGACGCCGCTGCGGGAGCCGAAAATGTACTGTTCCATCTTTGGGTGCCAACGAGAAGTTCGGTGTCCAAAGTGAACACCGGCCTTAAGCATCTCTAAAACTGTAGGTAACTGAGCCATATGTGATCTTTATTACGACGGAGGGGCCACGCCCGGAGGCGAAGATGATTTACCCGACCTGATTGATTAATGCGGGGAGATTACAGGAATATGTGAAAATTGGCAAGTATTCTGAGGTAACTAGTGCAAAATGCTTAGCAGCTAGGCGCGGGTGGCAGACCAGGAGCCGTACTAGACCGTACGGCGACGATGCCTGACAGGACCCGCAACAACGCTGATAAACATTTTGCACGGTTACAAAAAGCGGGCTGGGCAAAGGTACGATTTCTCGTATCTCTGTCCAGCCCAGGCCGCTACGGCTCGCCCCAGATGTCGGGCAACCGGCAGCGGTACACACCGTCGTCCGCCTCGTAGTCGCCAAACACA
Source organism: uncultured Gammaproteobacteria bacterium (assembly GCA_964413245.1). Taxonomy (GTDB): domain Bacteria; phylum Patescibacteriota; class Patescibacteriia; order UBA9934; family UBA9934; genus CAYPRR01. Next base: position 3,854 of record CAYPRR010000052.1, on the reverse strand, counting down.
TAGCAGGAGCTGCCGTGGTCGGTCATCTCCAACTCGCCGACGTTGTCCCACATCCCGGGTCCGTAGACGAACTCGGAAGTGGTGCCGTCATCCAGCGTCACCAGGCCATCGATCTCGAAGATCTCATCCTGACCACCCGTGAGGCTGGCGCAGAGTCGATCGTCCGAGTCGTCGGCGTACACCACGATGAAGTCGTACACGTACGCTCCGGTCGTGGTGCTGGCGGCGTCGAGGCTGAGGCTCGCAACATCCGAGTCGAGGTCCGTCAGGCACACCGTGTAGGTGGCCGTCGCGGAAGTCGAACCGGTATCCGTGTCCTCCGGATCCGGCGAGGTGTAGCCACCGTTGCCGGAGTCCGTGTCGCTGGACGACCCGTTGCCCGAATCCGCCGTGCCACTGGACCCGGAGTCCGTGCCGGTCGTGTCATCGGACTGGTCTCCGGTGCCGTCCTCCCACTCGAAGTCGTCGTGCCAACCGGTGTCGGTGGCCGTGTCGTCCGAGGAAGAAGAACCGCCGAAGCAGCCGATCAGAAGAAGAAAGAACATTTGCGTGCTCCAAATTTGGGGAAAGAAGAGGTAGAAGGAACGATTAATTAACATGATAATATAGCATAAAAAAGCACTTTTGTCAACCTAAAAACAACAAAAAAAACAGCCATATTTGGCTGATTCGGTAACTAGTGACAAATACTCCAGCTACTAGGAACGGATGGCAGGCGAGGAGACGTACTTACTGGTACGTTGACGATGCCTGACAGGATCCGTGACAACGTAGATGGACATTTGGCACGGTTACTCCATAAACAAGAGAGAGGCCGGGAACGAACGTGATTGCTCACATTCGCCCCGGCCCAAGCCGCTACAGCCCGCAGATGATGTCGCCGCCGTAGCTGGTGCCGTTGCTCACGATGGAGCAGTCGACACCGTCCAAGGTGGCATCGGCCCAGGAGTCGCTGGAGTCGTTCCCGAAGACCAAGTAGTCCTCGGTTCCGTCCACCAGCTCCACGTAGCCGTTGAGCATCACCTCGTTGTCGGACACGTCCGTCGTGATGGTCGAGCATAGGCTGTCGCCCGAGCTGTCCCACCACAGCAACATGCCCTCGCTGCCGGACACGTTGTCGATGTCCGAGTCCGTGAACCAGTGGTCCGCGTTCGAGTCGGTGAGCCAGTAGCCCACCATCTCGTCGACGTCCGAGTCCACGTTCTTGAAGCACACCGTGTGGGTCTCCGTGGTGCTGGTCGAGCCGCCGTCGGTGTTGCCACCGCCGTAGTACTCGTCGAGCATCTCCTCGAGCGCGGCCGTGATGGCGTCCGCGACCTGCTGGTCGAGGTCCACCTCGTTGTACGCCGGGTCGCAGTACAGGTCCCCGCCGCCGAGATCGTTGTCCTCGGGCAGGCAGAGCTTGCCGCTGCCGTCCTCGTGCAACATCACACCGATGCAGACCGACTCCATGATGGTGTCGCCACCGGCGAGCCAGGTCCAGTCGGAATCGTTCCAGCCGTAGCCGTTGAGGCTGACGTCGTCGTCCTCGCTGGCTTCGAACTCGGACCACAGGACCGTCGTCGGGTTGATGGCGTTGTCCATGAGGAAAGTACCGGAGTCGTGCTCCGGACCGTCCTCTTCGGAATCGTCCATCTCGAACCAGTAGTCCAGCCCGTCCTCGACCGAGTCGTTGATCGCGTGGGCCTGGACGCCCGTGATGTCGCCGTCGCAGGCCAACATCAGGATCACCCGGCCCTCGCTGGGCACCAGGCTCGGCTCCGCATCACCCGAGGCGATGTCGTAGCTGCCGCTGGCCAGCTCGGTGTCCGCGTCGGTGTCGGAGTCCGTGTCGGTGTCGCTGTCGGCATCGGTGTCCGAGTCCGCATCGGAATCGGCGTCGGTGTCCGCGTCGGCGCTGTTGTTGCCGTTGTCGTCGTCGTCCTCGTCCCAGCCGAAGTTGTCGGCGGTGTCCGTGGGGTTGCCGGTTTCCGAGCCGCCGTTGCCGGAGGTGGAACCGTCATCCTTGAGACCGCCGCAAGCGACGAGGAGGGAGAGGCCGAGAACGAGAGAAGCGTTGTAAATACCGTTCACGATGAATCCTTGCCGGTGACGCCGGCGCGTTTGTGGGAGATAGAAGAAGCATGATCAGACCCCGAGGATTCGAGGCGAAAGGCTTAAAGGCCAGTCTTTAACTGAACCGAGTATAATAGCAGAAAATTAGGGTTTTGTCAAGCTCAGCCTGACAAATTAACAACAAAAATAATAGCCTATTCGGCTATTAATAGTGCACCCGCACTTCGCTCCTGCAGGAGCTTCGTGGGGTTATTTGCCGAGTACGGCAAATAAAAAAAAAGGGGGGGCGGACCAGACCAATTTCGAGCCGAAGCTCTAGTTGATCTGGCCGCCCCACGTGGGCTACTCCGCGCCGGTTCCGTCGCCGGAGCCGGGGTAGGCGTAGTTCTGCTCCACGATCACGGCGATCGCGTAGTCACCGCTGTCGTTGCGGACGACGAAGTCGTCGCTGCGGGCGTTCCCTGTGAGGTTGGCCCAGCAGGCGAAGCTGTCGTAGTCCGGATCCTCCGGGTCGGCGCAGTAAGACTGCTCCGAGTTCCGGAAGTTCCCGCGGTACTCGTCACCGTTGTCCGTCAGCGGGGCGCACTGGTAGCGCTCGCCGTTGAAGGTGGCGTAGTCCGCGTCGATCACGCAGCCGGTCCAGCTTTCCTCGACGCCGGTTCCCCAGCCGTCGAAGCAGGTGTCCGACGTGCTGACGAACAGGCTCTGGTGGGCGCAGACCAGCGGGACGCTGGATTCCTCCACCGTTCCGGGCTGGATCATGACGATCGGGTCGTAGAACCCGTCCACGCCGACGTCGCCGACACCGCAGAAGACACCGTCCATGTTGGTGTCCGCGATGCAGTCGCCGTCGTAGTCGTTGGCGGCCACGCCCTCGGTGGGGGTGAGGTCGTCACCGCTCTCGGGGACGAACATCGGCCCGGTGTCCTCGTCGCCGCTCCGCAACCCCCCGCAACCCGTGAGGGCGAAGAAGGTGGAGGCGACGAGGAGGAGGTTGGTGGGGAAACGCATGCGGTACCTCTGCTGGATTACGTCCAGCGCGCTTGTAGAGACAGTGGAAGGAACAGACCCCTATGGGGAAACCTCAGGAGCGAGGCTCACCAGATGGGTCAACGAATCTGGCTACGACGGCGCACATCTGTTTAACAGGCATCGATTTTAATTTGAGACGATACGGGCTTCACGTTTGGGAAGCCATCCTGTTGGGTTGATGTGAGGTTAGTGCATGAGCGCTAGCTGTCGGCGACGTCGTCGCCAGATTCGTTTGTCCATTTGATTGGACTCGGTAGATTAACTGATTTTGGAAAATCTGTCAAGTACCGTTGGACGTTTTGTTTAAAAAGTCCCATTAAAATCGAGTTTTTCGATTTACGAGGCACTTTTCAAATGTGTGTGAGAAAGGGGTTGGAGGCGAGCGACAGAGAAAATCTGCCGCCCGCCCCACGAAGCACCGTCACCGGGCCGATACCTGGATCGGCCCCTACGGCGTTATTCCAATTCCTTGCGGAACTGGAACGTCAGCACGGCACCGCCTGTGACCTCGAAGGCCGAAGCTTCCGGGACGGCGGACTCTCCGATGGTCACGTACGGCCGGAGGACGATGTCCATCGGCCAGCCGTGGGTGGACTTGGCGGTCACGACGTGGCCGCGGACGTAGCCCGTGGCGCCGACCTGCCAGCGATACGCACCGTAATGCGACTCGCCGAAGGCGTCATAGGCCGTGAAGCCGCCGGTCACCCCACCGCCGAGCGCGATGCGCTTGGCACCGGGCACCTTGGCGAAGTAGGCCGCGTATCCGC
>CAYPRR010000051.1:0-6079 GCA_964413245.1 uncultured Gammaproteobacteria bacterium | reverse complement strand
AAAATCGAACAGAGCGGTTTAGTTTTACTTTCGCGAAATGGTGATGCAGATAACATAGACAGTTGGTTAGCTGATTTACCGGCGCGATCGAAAATTGCTACTTATCATTATGATTTAACCACGCCTTATCGGATGACTGATTATCATTCGTTGTCTGGGACGCAGACTTTTAATGTGGCGCTCCGCGGTTATCATAAATATCTCACCTACGTTAAGAACGAGTCATTTCATCTAGAAGTGACGTTTTGGGACATGAATCGAACGTTGGGCGCTGATGAGGGTATGATTAGAGTGATCAACGAGTCAGGGGATGTCATGATTGAATCATCATTTAATGATGATGGTGATGTGCGTGAAGATCAAATGCCGACGCACCAAACTATTACGCTTGATGGTCATGGCTGGCCAGAGGGTGTTTATTCGGTTGAGTTGAAAGGAACCAGTGATATTTTTTGGCGACAAATAATCACTTCGCAACGATATTTAACTTTTGCGAATAAGATGTATTTTGGTGACGAGATCGGTTTTTTGGAAAAGACTCGTCCAGTAACATTTTTTACTAACGCCAAACGTTTAACGCTCGAAACTTATCATGCAGATGCAACCCAGCGAGTCACGATTGGTTCAGAGGCCATCTTGATTCCTCGGAGTCACGAAAAGGTTAAGCGAACGATTACTGATCGCGGATTAGTTAGGGGCGATGCGCCACAGGGCGACGTGTTTATTGCCGGTGACGGTAAATTTTCGCTCTCGAGTGATTCGTTTTTTGATCCAGATCCGGTGAGATTAGGGCCGATGACTAATTTAGATGCTTTAGGAATTGATTATATTATTGCTGATTATCAACCACCGACTATAGTTGGAAGTTGGCAAACGGCCTCGGCGATTTTTGATTTAGCGCCTTTACGTCAGCCAGGCGGGGCAATTACTTTCGCTGTTTCTATTCCCGAAATAGAAGAATTGCAAAAAACGGTTGAAGTTCACGCCATTACATTGCGATTTAAGAAGGAGCCGCTCACCTGGTTGGGAATTGTTCAGGCCTTGCGCGATCGTTTACCATTTGGTTTATGAAGGATGTGATGAAAATAGCTTTTTGGACAGCATTAGTAAGCTATGTAATTTTTGCTTTTGTTGATTTTTGGCGACCTGGGTTTGTGAGTGATATTTTTTCCGTTCATTGGTTTTTAGCGGTGACGGTTGTCTTTGGAGTTTTGACGATCTTCATTCCGGCATCGTCTCGTTTTAAGCCTGCAGATCAGTGGCTAGCTCCATATTTATTGGCAGGCTTTATTGGTCTGCTGCTTTCAATATTGGTTTGGCGAGTTGGAACAGTTTTTGGTGATTGGCGAGTTTTTCTAAGTTTTGTTTGTCTAGTTGCGCCGGGCTTGATGCTTAAGATTTTTAAAACCGATGTGATTTAATCACATCGAGCTTCTATGGAAAATATTTTTCGCAATCAATTCGGTGAAATCGTGGAGAAACCGGCGGATCGTCCAGTAGTTTTTCGGCCATCGGCTTATGCTGTCGTCATTAATAATCGTAATGAATTATTAGTAGCGAAATCTGGTTTTGATGGTAGGTTTTTATTTCCGGGCGGTGGCATCGAGGTTGGGGAATCGATCGCTGATTGCATTACGCGTGAATGTCGTGAAGAGACCGGATACCACATTGTTGCAGATCAATCTCCACGGTATTTTCGTGAAACTATGTTTCATAATAAAATCAACGATAATTACTATCACGTGGTTGGACTATTTTTCTTTGGTCGAGTATTGGACGCTATCAATGCTGGTCAAATCGAAGACACGGAAGAAATCGCTAGTGTGGAATGGGTCGATCTAGCTAATGTTAAAGAGGAAGACTGGGGCCATTATTGCTGGCCAATCGTTAAACAACTAATAACCGATGTCCTTTAAGTACATCGAAGATTAATATGAACTCAAATATACTCGAGACTGGTGGTTATTATCATGTTTATAATCGAGGCGTTGATAAACGTAATATCTTTGAAGATGAAATAGATTTTCAGCGTTTCTATCATTCGATGTATTTATTTAATGATAAAAATTATTCAAACCCCGGCAATCAACCATATTTTAATGAAACCTTGTTGGCTGCACATGATAGGATTCAAGACGAGCGAGATCCGCTTGTAAGTGTAGTTAGTTATTGCTTACTTGATAATCATTTTCATTTTTTTCTTAAACAGGTTCAAGATGGCGGTATTGCTAAATTTTTACAGAAACTTGGAGCAGGATATACGAAGTACTTTAATAGAAAACAAGATCGGACGGGTAGTCTTTTTGAAACGACTTATAAACGCGTCGCCATTAATGATGATTTGCAATTTATGCATTTATCAAGATATATCCATTTAAATTCACTTAATGACAAGATTTTTAACTGGCGTCAGGGGTTGATTGACGATTGGGATACAGCTTCTCGAGAATTAGAAGATTTTCGCTGGTCAAGCCACAATACGTTTCTGGGTAAAGAACAAGAATTGCCAGTTATTGATTTGAATGAGGTAAGAAAACTATTTGCTGATTCGAATGAGTATATGGATTTTTTAAAGGAATGGTCGACTCGAGAACTCCCGTGTCCTTTATGCACATCAGATGTCCTTAAAGGACATCGGTTATAAACTGAACTATTATTTATGTCTGATTGTTTATTTTGCAAAATTATTGTTGGGGAAATTCCGAGTCACAGAATCTACGAAGACGATCACGTCTTGGCTTTTTTGGATATTAACCCGGTGAGTCATGGTCACGCTTTGTTTGTTCCAAAAATTCACGGCATAGATTTAGGCACCGGAACCAAAGAAGATGCTTGTGCACTGATTGGCGCGGTTTATATGACGGCGCCGAAATTGCTCGAACGTTTGGGTGCTTCTGGTTACAACCTTGGTATGAATCACGGTGCCGACGCTGGCCAACTTGTTTTTCACACCCATTTACACTTTATGCCACGCTATGCCGGGCAACCACGCAATTTTGTGAAGACTCATCCGAGCCAAGAAGAGCTGGCAGCCACGGCTAAAATAATGCGCGGGGAATAATTTATGTCTTTGAAAATATGGAAGAAATTAGGTGAAAAAATAGTTACTGATACTGGTTATTGGCAACATCGATTAGCTCAATTCGAATTACCGAGTGGTCAACAAATCGATTACAACTATACTTGTTCAAACGGTAGTTGTTTGGTGATCCCGATTCGTGCTGACGGAAAAATACTCATGCAAAAACAATATCGACCGGTGTTAGATAAAGTTCGTTTGGAATTTACGGCCGGTAAAATGGAGGCTGGTGAAACTCCGCTTGAAGCTGCCGTGCGCGAGTTTAGCGAAGAAGCAAAGATGTCTGCTCGACAGTTTGAATCGATTGGATATTTTGAGCCAATGGGCGGTGGAAGCAGCATCATCGGACATTTTTTTATCGCTTGGGATTTATTCGATCAGCCATTGGCTAGTGATGACAATGAGGAATTTGAGTATTATTGGTTTACGGTTGAGGAGATTGACGGGCTTATTGAAAGACGGGAGATAACTGATGGTTGGGCTTTATCAGCTTGGGCGTTGGGTCGAAAGCGTGTAGCCGAGATCATTGACCAAATTAATCAAAAAAAGTAAGGTTAAGGGTAAATATGAAGGTTTTAGTGACTGGCGGTTGCGGCTTTATTGGCTCGCATTTTATCCGTACATTATTCAAGGAGCGACCTGATTGGCAGGTCGTTAATCTTGATGCTTTAACATACGCTGGTAACCTTACCAATACGCTCGATATCCAGACGGATAATCGTTATCGTTTTGTTTATGGTTCGATTACTAATAAAGAGTTGGTAAATGAACTAGTCAAAGACGTTGATACCGTTGTGAACTTTGCGGCCGAAACACATGTTGATCGATCGATCATGGACAACGAATCGTTCATCATGACTAATATTCTAGGCACACAGAGATTGATCGACGCTTGTGTAAAATTTGGAAAACGTTTTCATCACGTTAGCACTGATGAAGTTTTTGGTTCGCTCGGTCCAAACGACCCAAAGTTTAATGAGGGCACGCCATACGATCCACGTAATCCGTACAGCGCCACCAAAGCAGCCTCTGACCATTTAGTTCGCGCCGCCATTCATACGCATGGACTTAAGGCGAGTATTTCTAACTGCACGAATAACTACGGCCCATTTCTTTATCCGGAAAAGTTCTTATCTATTTCGATTACCAATCTTCTCGATGGCAGACCGATTTATATCCATGGTGATGGTCGCCAAATTCGTGATTGGATTCAAGTTCGTGATCATGGCGTTGGCATTCTGGCAATTTTGGAACGTGGCAAGATTGGCGAGACTTACATGATGGGTGGCGATGGTGAGTACTCAATCGCCGATACCGCTAAAACATTGCTTAAAGTCATGGGTCTTTCTGATAACATGTTGCATTTCATCAAAGATCGTCCAGGACAGGACCGTCGTTATGCTATTGAGTATACTAAGATTAAGAATGAACTGGGTTGGACGCCAACGGTCACTTTTGAGCAAGGCTTGTCTGATATGGTCGAATGGTATCGAAAGAATGAGGCTTGGTGGCGTCCAATCAAGGATAGCTCCGGTTATCGCCAGTGGTTCGAAAGTCAATTTGGTCGAGAGCTATAAATATGAAATTAGAAAAAACATCAATTGAAGGAGTAGTGATTATTGAGCCAGATATTTTTGCTGATGAACGGGGATTTTTTTACGAGTCTTATAACTCCGATAAGTTTGAGCAACTTGGAGTACCGGGAGTTTTTCTTCAGGATAACCACTCAGCTTCAAAAAAAGGTGTCTTGCGTGGCTTGCATTTTCAGTTGCCACCAAAAGCCATGGCGAAATTAGTACGCTGTACTCGTGGGCGAATTTGGGACGTAGCCGTTGATTTACGAAAATCATCACCAACTTATAAGCAATGGTTTGCTTTGGAGCTTTCTGAAGAAAATAAGAAGATGCTTTATTTGCCGGCTGGTTTGGCGCATGGCTTTTATGCGTTAGAAGACTGTGAAGTGCTTTATAAGAATTCGCATACTTATGACAAAGCTGGTGATAGTAATGTCCGTTGGAATGATCCTGAATTTAATGTGGCTTGGCCGATTGATGGTGAGCCAGTGCTTTCTGCTCGTGATCAGATAGCGCCTTTTTTAAAAGATTTAGATTTACCATTTTAGTATGAAGGTTTTAGTGACTGGTGCTAGCGGAATGCTCGGACAGGATGTGGTTCGGGTATTTTCTGATGCTCTGCATGAGGTGATCGTGACGGATCGAAACGATTTAGATATTACTAATGAGGAAGCTGTCGAAAATTTTGTGAAGGATTTGCGACCAGACGTGATTATCAATACCGCCGCTTATAACTTAGTTGAAAAAGTTGAAGATCCGAATATTTATCCAATTGCCCTGGCCATTAACGCTACTGGACCAAGAAATTTAGCAGAAGTTGCCAAATCGATTGGGGCAAAATTTGTACATTACAGCACGGATTATGTTTTTGCCGGCAACAAGCTTGAAGGATATGTTGAGACTGATGAGCCTGATCCAATTTCCAAATACGGTGAAACTAAGGCCTTAGGTGAAAAGGCTGTGCGTGAAATTGGAGGTGATTATTATCTTTGTCGATTGTCTAAAATTTTCGGTCAACCGGGTGTCGGTGAAGGTTCTAAGGTCAGTTTTGTGGCTTTGATGTTGCGTCTTGCGGGGGAAAAATCTGAGCTTAAGATTGTTGATGAAGAAGTCGGTACGCCAGGATATACAAAAGATATTGCAGAGGCAACTTTAAAATTAATTGTTGATAAATTTTATCCGGGAATTTATCATTTGGTAAATACAGGTGGGGGAGTGACTTGGTACGAGTTTGCTAATGAGATTTTTGCTATTAAAAATGTTAGTATTCCAAGACGCCCGATTCCATCTTCGGAATTTCCAAAAGCGTACAAGAGCCCCAAGTTTGCCGAACTTAAAAATACAAAATTTCCACCATTACGCAACAGAGTAGAAGCACTAAAGGAATTTTTATTTTAATTGAAGTGAGTATAGTCCAATTTCTGTG
>CAYPRR010000050.1:0-6165 GCA_964413245.1 uncultured Gammaproteobacteria bacterium | reverse complement strand
AAGACGGCGGAGAAAACGAGTGCTTTAATTGGATCGATACCAAGGAAATTTAAGCCAAGACCTATCAGCGTGGCGACGATGATCACGCCATAAAAGGGGACAGCTCGACCAAATTTTCGGTACAAGCCTTCTTTCCAACCCATGGTTTCACTGATGGCATAGGAGGCTGAACCGGCCAAAGTTGGAATGGCGAGTAATCCTAGTCCGATGATACCAGCAGAGAAAATCAATTTTGCAATCAAGCCAGCGTTAGGAAAATTTTGAACTAATGGCTCTAGCGCCATGGCGGCGTCAGAAGCGGAATTAATTTCTGTTACGCCACTGGCGAAGAGGACTGATGCACAGACGATGACGATAAACCAAGCGGTGACGCTGGCCAGGGTCATGCCAACAAAATTATCAATCCGCAAACTTCGTAAAAAATGTTTGGTGATCGTTGGCGCTTTGCCAGTGTTCAAGCGTGAGTTTGCTCGCTCTTCTTCCACAACTTGTGATGTGTCCCAGAAAAATAAGTAAGGTGAAATCGTGGTACCGATCATACCAGTGAGAATATAGATAGTTTCAAAATTAATTTTTGGTACGGTCATGAAAGTTGCTTTAAAAATCGCTAGCCAATTTTGACCGACGACAAAAGCGGTTATCGGGTAAGCAAAAAGTGCCAATGCTAGCCACTTCAAAACTTGAGCATAAATTTTGTACGGAATGAGAATCTCGAGTGTAATAATGACGACGGCAAAGAAGATCGCTAAAACTGCAAAAGGAATTGGAACAAGTAGTTGAGTAGTGGCAGCCATAGCACCTAAATCGGAACCGATGTTCACAATATTGGCGACCACGACTAAGAGTACGCAAAAATATAAAATTTTTTTGCTGTAATGTGCTTTTAAATTGGCGGCCAAGCCTTTGCCGGTAACAGCGCCGATGCGTGAACAGGACTCTTGCACGGCCAAAAGCAACGGATACATCATCGGGAAAGCCCAAAGCAAACCAAATCCATTGCTGGCGCCAGCTTGCGAATAGGTGGCAATGCCGGATGGATCATCGTCCGCAGCACCGGTTACTAGGCCAGGTCCGAGAATATGTAGGAAACGCTGAACACGTTTTTTTAGTCCGCCTTTTTTTCCTGCCATAATCAATCTTAAGTTAAATACATTATAACAAAAAATAACCTCCAGGCGACGGTGAGCATTGTTAGTGCTTGCGCAGCCGGGAGGTCTGAGCCCTAGATCAAGCCTTGTCGGAGATCATGGACGGTTTGTACATGTGGGTGGTTTTCAGCCCACTCTTTCTCGAAGATCGGCGTGTTAGGGCCGAGTATCAGGTGACCGGAGCTACCCATAGCCACCGGAAGGCTCAAGTCGAGTTCAGCGATATCACCAACGACCAGCAGTTTGTTCCAGTCGATTTGATGAACATCCATGATCTGCGTCAGAACATTGTAGTAGTGTTCCCTGCGAAGTTTTACTGGCCGGTGCAGACCGGGGAAGAACATGCACTCTGGCACATTTTTTGGGCCGGGGGTGACCATGAACTTCTTGGCGAATCCGCGAACGAGCGGACCGATCCACTGCGCATCATCTCCCAACGCCTCCAGACGTTTTTTGACTTTCGCTGGGTCAGAGTTGGTTACGACGTAGAACGGGGTTCCGATGTGGCGGAGTTCACGGAAAACCATCAACAGTTCTGGACGGAAAACTGTATGATAGAGCAGATAGTTTTCCTGGTAGAGGCTGTTCAAGCGCACTTCCCAGTTACCCACATCTTCACCCATCTTCCTCAAGATGATTTGCGCGCAGACTTGCGCTTCGACGAAAGCATCGACCAGCGCAGGAGCTACAATTTGCCCGTTGATCTCCCACCCATATGTTTCAGGGTTGGCGCTGATCAGCAGATGAGCCTGCTTATACATGATTTCTGCCCAGCCCGGCGATTTGCCGAGTAGTTTTTCGAAGCCAGCTTGATGTGCCTGCAGGAAGGTTTTATCTGCCCCACTCGTTGGGGTCGTGCAGGTACCATCGAAATCGAACACGATAACGCGTTGAGTCATTTTCACCTCAGTTATTCTATATCAAAAAAACTAAGCTTTGTCAATTGAAATTGGTTGAAAAAATCGACTTATTACAATACTATATTGGTAGTATGGAGAATCAAGAATTGCTGTTTAATCTATTGAAACGTGGAGCAATTAAAAACTGTTCGTCTATCCCAAAGGTGGTGGAGACAGTCATTTCACGAGTTTATATTTTTGATGAAGAGAATTTAGTTTTGAAATTTTATAAGCGGGATAACGATTGGTGGAACACGAACATGCAGGATATCTCTGGTGGTCAGCCTCGAATTTATTTTATTCGTCAGGATTTTACTTTCAATAATTTCCTGAATTCAAGAATATACAGATCAATTAAAAAAATAAGTATAAAGGGTAATAAAATTTTGCTTACCGAGGCGAATAATAGTGATGACGAACTTGTTATAGTGATGGCAAAACAGGATTTTAGCTCAGTACTGACCGATGTTCTATTCGCTCAGTCGCTTGACTTGGAGGATTATAAAATCATCGGCCGGGAGTTCGCTCAAGTTAAGTTGACCATTCCAAAATCTTTTTTACCGAATCTAAAAATAAATTGGTATGGACAAATGCGAGCACGTTTACAGGATTTAAAATCTTGGGTGGAGAGTGAAGATAGTTTTCCAAAAGATTTACGAGAAAAGGGTTTGACTCGTTTAGATATGTTATTTGAAAAGCAAAAATTAACATTTTTGAATGTTATTCAAGACGACCTCTTTGTTTCGATTGATTGTAACCCTGAAAATCTTATTTTTAATTCCGGTAAATTGTCTTTTGTTGACGCCTATCCTCCAAAAGATGAGTGGCGTGTTGGAACATTCGACTTAGATATTTTAAGGACTGCAGCAGACATTTACGCCTTAGCCGGAAAGGAGGCTTTTAATTCTTATATGAACGGAGTTGATGAAATTGCCAAAGGTTTTATTCAGCCGACTTTTTCTGATTTTTATTTGCTTTATGGCGCCATGATCTCTGGTCCATATTTTGTTATGTTGAGTAGTAAGAATCCAAAATATATAGCTGTTACGCAAAGATATTTAGTGTTTCTTGAGAGTTTATTGGCTAATTGATTCGCTTATAAAATAATCTTCTATGTCTAAGCACAAAATTAAAATGAGCACTCGCTCTTCGATCATTGTCATTGTCTTATTCGGTCTTTTATTTCTCGCCGGTTCGATTTACGCTTACGTGAACACCATGCGATTGCGGAACGAAGGTGTGGCCGTAACGGCTACGTATGTGCCGGATGAAGAGAATTCAAAATACATCAAGCATTCATCTTGTGGGGGTAAACGATCTGGTGGCGGTTGTAATTATTATGTAGCTTACGAGTATTTAGATAAAAATTATATTAGCGAAATGCAGGGAAAAACTGCTCAAGGCTCGATTATTCCCAGCCCGTATCGTCACATCCCACAGCCTGGCGAGGAGATTGATGTCATTGTTGATCCTCAAAATCCCGAAAGAATCTATTATGCACCGTATATTTACGGTAATAGCCTTTGGGTCTCCTTTGCCATTTCATTATTGCTGATTTTCGGTGGCCCAGCTGCGATCAAATATTCACAAAGAAATAATGATTAAACAACTAAAAAAGTTAAAATGACAACTCTAAGAGTTGTCATTTTTTTTGTCTACTTCAACTTGACAAAAGTCTATTTTTGTGCTAATATAATCTTCCACAGTAGCTAGTCGTAGCTAGTTGATTTTCCACGAATTGGCCTTATTTATAGGGCTAAACCGTGGTCTTTCAACTCAACGTCACTAACCCTGCCGCGTGGGTAACGCGGCAAATGGACAACTAAAATGATCGTTTTTTTCATCTCCACCGCCTTCGCCACCACCACCTCCACGACCGAGGAGCCGACCCCCGTGGTCGACTTCGAGGAGTATCGTGAGGCGATGGAGGCCGTAACGGTCACCATCGTTTACGCCGCCGACGGAATCCCCGTCGTCACCGTGACGGAGCCCTTCATCAAGAAGGACGCCCCGATCACCGCAGAGGACGTGAAGTCCTTCCTCGAGTAGCGTCGTCGTGGCCGAGAGACATCATCTCGGCTCACCATCAGCGAACATGATCTACGGATCGTGAGCGATGATGGCCTTTCAACAATAGGAGGACACCGATGCTGATCGGGTTCTGCGTGTACTTTTTCATTCTTTTTTTTGGATGCTTCATGCTCGTAAGCTATTTTGACGGCGTACGTAGCTGGGCAGGCGTTGCGAATCAACTCGGTGCATTTTCTGCCGATCTTGATCGTGACGGTAGGTATCTACTTTCTTTGTTCTTTACTGTTTGAGTTTCCGCACGAATAACTACTTTGGTCGGGCGAGAATTAAACCTCTCGTCCGGCCCGCCCTTCAATGTTCATGACCCAGGTCGTGACTATCGATGGCCTTTCAACACCATCAGCGAACATGAGAAAAGCATTAACTGACCGTACGGTTAATTAATGTATTTGTACTCGTGAGCGATGATGGACTTTTTCAACAATCAAAAACGGATTTCACAATGTTTACACTTTTGCTTTTCGCTTGCGTCGAAGAAAGCTTCGTCGATGAAGCGGCCGAAGGTGTATCTGGTCCGTTGGCCATGATCACACCGTCAGTGGCATCTCTCGACCCCTGGCGGCCAGAAGAGGAGACGATTCTCAGTTGCCCATGGCTCTCGCAAGAGGTCGTCGGCGACACAGAGACAACGCTAAACTGCGGTCCGACTTCGGTTGTGATGGCAGCGGCTTGCATCGACGGTTTCATGCCGGAGTCGCAGGACGTAGTCGACGTGATCGACTGGATGGACGAGAACATCGACTCATACAATTATGCGTCGGTCACGAACACCGTTCAGTTGAGCGAGACGGCGGTTGGGTACTACGGCATCTCTGCTGAGTACTTCAGCCGTTTCAGCCAGAGCGTTGAGCCGTCCAGCCTTCGTGAACTCGACGAAGATCTGCGTAGTGGTGTGCCGACCCTCATCGCCACCTACTCGCAGACCGGGAACAGCTCGGACGTGATGCAAGACGGCGGCGGTCACTTCATGCTCTTAGTGGGCATGACTCCGACCCACGTCGTGGTGCACGACCCGGCACCATGGGACGCGACGTCCGGAGCATTCCGCCGGTACACCATTGAGTCATTCCTTGAAGAGTGGCAAAGTGACGCTGGCGTTCGTTTCCTGACCGAGTAGCCCCGTCCGTTACCTCGCGCCCGTGGCGACGAAAGCATTCGTGCTTCGTCTCCCGGGTGCTTTTCGTTTTGGATTTTGATAGAATTCTGACTTGCGTATCGTCTAATTATCGTCTATAATACGTCTATAGTTTTTAGATATTATCAATTATATGTTTAAACCTCGATACACTATTTCAAATAAACTTGTTGGTAATATTAAGCGCATCGCTGAGGTGGTCTTAACGCTCAATCAACGACGCTTTTCTAAGGTGATACTTTTTGAAATGGAGCGTGAGGCGCGAGAGGTTTCTTCTTTTGCCTCAACTAGCATTGAGGGTAACCCTCTGCCATTGACCGACGTGAAACGAATTTTAAAGCAAACGCCAGCACATATTCGTGACACCGAGCGTGAGGTATTAAATTATAATCAGGCGCTCGTACAGCTTAATGATTTGGTCGATGATGCCGAAGGAGTTTTTAATGAACAGGTAATCCTTAAAACTCATCGTTTAGTGATGGAGGAATTACTACCGAAATATCTCTGCGGCAAGTTTCGGAACAAACCAATAATTGTGAATGATCCAATAACTGGAAAAGTAGTTTTTTGGCCACCCGATCATCAAGATGTTTCAAAATTAATTAAAGAGTTATTTCAATATCTTCAAGTACAAGATGGGTCGGTTGATTCCCTGATTCTGGCAGGTATTTTTCACAAGCAGTTTGTGCTCGTTCATCCTTTTATTGATGGTAGCGGTCGTAGTGTTCGGCTAGCGACCAAAGTGTTGTTGGCTAAGTTAGGGCTCAATACTTTTCGTCTTTTTAGTTTTGAACGTTTCTATAACACAAATGTGAGTAAATATTTTGCTTCCGTTGGTGAAAAGGGTGATTATTATGATTTAGAAGTTGATTTTACTTCATGGCTAGAATAT
>CAYPRR010000049.1:0-6205 GCA_964413245.1 uncultured Gammaproteobacteria bacterium | reverse complement strand
CGTGCCATCGATGTAGGCGGTTTTTCCATCAGAGTCTATCCAGAAATTATTGAGCCGATCAGTTTCTAGTAATGTGGCCGTGTAGCGTTGTTCGCCATTTTTATATCGATCTATAGCAAATAATTTATTTTCGATCGCAACAAAGATATAATTTCCGTCTGGGGAAAATTGTAATTTTGTGATTGGTGAGCCTTGGCGGGTAACGAACTCCGTCTGATGATTAGATGTATTGTAAATATTGATTTCGTTGCCATCACTCCAGAGTAGTAAATGAGATGAAGTCAAATAATCGTATAGTTTGATTTTTTCTTTGAAAAGAATTGGTTCGTTTGCATTCAGATTGATGATCAACAGTTCGTCTTGGGCACTTTGTAGAACTAGATATTCATTATCGTGCTTAATGATAGAATATTCGCCTCTTGGTAAGAGCGCGATAACCTTTGTTTTGTCTCCGATAGTTTGGCGTAGTTCAGTTTGTGTATCGGTATCAACTAAAGATATAAAACCACTGTCTAGTATTACACCCATACTTCCTTTAGAAGTAAGATCTAAAGTTGCTGTAGTCTGAAGGTCTATCTCTGTAAGTTGGCTCTCGCCACGAATATACAGTTTGTTGTTTAGGCTTGGGTGCCAGAAGACGTCGGTTACGGATGGGCCGGTAATAGGCAGTTCGATGCTATCCCCAAACTGATCATACACGGAGACTGTTGCGAAATTTTCGTTATTCAATAAAAGAAAGTTACCATTAGCTGACCAGCTGATTACCATGTCGTCTGCATCATCAGGAATGCGTGCTATCATCTTCTCTTTTGTGCTCACTAGGTCATACAGCCATAGCTCGCTCCAGCCTCCTTGTTCTACGAAATATGCTACGAAGTTTCCGTCTGGGCTATTGGTTAGTTGTTTTGTTATTCTGTGCCATACGGCGGTTGAGTCCTCGTCTCGCCAAAGTGTTATTAATGGAAGATGAGTTGTTATGTTGCTTTTGATAGTTATTTTATTTTGCCATGTGTGATAGCCGTCTTTAGATAAACTGATGTTGTACGTTCCTGGCATTAATTGTTCTATGACTGCTGGGGTTTCCCGATTTATGTCTACTCCATCTAGTGAGATTTGTAAGTTTCGAGGTGAGGTACTGACAGATAAAACACCTGTTCGAATTATAGTCCCACTTTGCCAGTTGTAACGATAACCAGCAGTGTAAAGAACTAGTAGTGGCGCTCCTATAATAAAACCGACCACGAAAAAAAAGAAAAGCAACCATCGGATCTTCGGATTCATATTATAGAAATATTAGCAAAATTTGGCGGAAAATAAAAGTCCCGCCATGAAAGACTTGAGGAAAGCCTGGCGGGAGTTTCTGAATGCGCGGGGAGTGATCAGGAGTTACCCTGATATTACATTAGTCAGCCTGTGTGCCACGTTTGGTTGCCATCGGCCTTCATGGCATAGTAGTGCCCTATAATACACCATGTATGGTACTACTTTAGTAGCTTCCTCACTGCTTATGCCCAGATCACGCCAGATAACGGTCAGGAAATGAAGTAGGCTTGCAAGATTTTCGAAAACTCGATTTGGTTGATTGGCGAACTCTTGCGACATCATGGCGAATGCCCTGCGCCAGCGAGCATGGTCACGATAGAGTCGCTCAAACTTGGCCTCAAATTCTGGTTTAGCACGACTTCCATCTTCGTTCAATAGGAAGCTCATGGACCTGTGTTGATCGGCCAGGGAGTCTAACCAACTACAGCCTTGGAACCTTTGAACGTGTGGTGGATAAAACTGCTGTGTAGGCAGGCCGATGTAGATAGGTCGACCTTTCTGGCTTGTCTCATCGAGCATTGGAATGAAGTCCTTGTCGAGTGAAACCAGTATAAACGGTACTTCAAGCGGTAGATTGCGGTGCTGGTTGAACCATTCGTTGATGATTCCGCTGTCGACTTGGTCTCTACCGTGCTGATTACTTGGTGTGTGGATCACGGTGATCCCCAGACTGTCGCATGCAGTAGCGAACTCTCCACGATCGGAGTTTGGATGCTCTCGTTGCATGTCCACGAATGCATAGATTCCCGGATCTTCTGCGATTTCGCCGGCGAAATTCACTACCCATTTCAGCGCCTCTGCAACCGAATGGATTGGAGTATACGGGCAATCATCCTGAATTAGGAGATTATCCGTGTCTACGAAGACGAGTGTACGCCGGACAAGTCCGGACGGACGGCCATGGATCCATCGCGACATCAAGCACCTCTTTGAAAAGCAATAAATGAGCTCGGGCACCATAACAACCGAAGCCCTAAAAGTCAAGGGTTTTCGAAGGCTTAATGCTGTGCTAGAATGCACTGTAATTATGGAACAACAGAAAGCTTCATGGCTAAAGCATTTTAGTCCTGCATATTTATTGGCAATTTTTACAGTTTTGATTGCTATTTTTTATGTTGGTTTTGTTATTGGAGAAGTTTCCGGGTCAAGATCAGTTGTGCCTGTTGGGGAGGGGAGAATTATTACCGATGGATTAGCGGACACTATTCCTTCATTTGGGGACAATGTTGAATTTGGCACCTATTGGGATGTTTGGAATTTGGTAAAAGATAGTTACGTTTATCAGCCTGTTTCTGATAAGGATCTTTTTTATGGGTCGCTTGAGGGCTTGGTGGGGTCGTTAGACGATCCGTACTCTGTATTTTTTGATCCGACTACGGCCACTGAATTTAATCAGGACCTAAATGGAAAGTTTTTTGGAATCGGTGCCGAGGTTGGCGAAAAAGAAGGTATAGTCGTTGTTATCGCGCCATTGGCGGGTTCACCAGCGGAGTTATCTGGTGTATTAGCTGGTGATCAAATAATTGCTGTTGATGATGTTGAAGTTTATGATCTTTCGGCTAATGAAGTTGTGCTTAAAATTCGTGGCCAAGAAGGAACTGAGGTTAAATTAACGATACTGCATCCTAGTGCAGAGGAGGTTACTGAAATTACGATTGTCAGATCTGAGATTACTATTGATAGTGTAAAATTGGAAATTCGTGATGATGGTATCGCTGTTGTAGAAATCAATATCTTCAACGAAGATACAACTAAGCTTTTTTCAAAAGCTATACAAGAAGTGCTAACAAAAGATGTGACTGGTTTAGTAGTAGATCTGCGTAATAATCCAGGAGGACTACTAACGGAGGCTATTAATATGGCCGGTTTCTGGATTGATGGTCAGACTGTAGTGATTGAGCGCGGATTAGACGGTGAAAAAAAAATTAATTCTAGTGGTACGGCATTATTGTCTGGCATGCCGACGGCAGTTCTTGTAAATGCTGGTTCAGCATCAGCGTCAGAGATTTTAGCTGGTGCACTCCAGGATTATAAAGTTGCGTCTATTATAGGCGAACAAACATTTGGTAAGGGATCCGTCCAACAATATTATGAATATGACGACGGGTCAGCTGTGAAAATTACGATTGCGGAATGGTTGACTCCACTAGGTAGATCGATCAACAAGGTTGGCATTACTCCTGATAAAATAGTTACTTATACTATTGAAGATTACGATGCTGGAAAAACACCACAACTCGAGGCGGCCCTTGATTACCTCAAGGAATAATCCGGAGCAAGACCGACATCGTGTCGAAGTTTCTGCTGGTGGTATTGTGTTTCGTCGAGTTGGAGATCAGTTGCAATTTGCTATGGTGCGTGATTCGTATCAACGCTGGACATTTCCAAAAGGACACGTTATGTCTGGCGAAACTTATGCTAGTGCCGCGGCGCGTGAAATTAGAGA
The DNA here is from genome assembly GCA_964413245.1 of uncultured Gammaproteobacteria bacterium. Classification (GTDB taxonomy): domain Bacteria; phylum Patescibacteriota; class Patescibacteriia; order UBA9934; family UBA9934; genus CAYPRR01. Next base: position 2,436 of record CAYPRR010000049.1, on the reverse strand, counting down.
AGAGACCGGATTAGATCGTATACGATTCATTCAAGTACTTGGCAATATTGATATTTGGTTTCGCGATCGATTTGTGCACAAAGGAAAGCTTGTGCACAAATTTATTCATTATTTTTTATTTGAGGCCCCAAGTAATTCTAAACTACATCGTCCATTAGTTGTTGCTGGCAGTGAACAGATAACTGGAGTAACCTGGGTGCCAGCTGATAAGATCCTAGAACGTTCCAGTTATAAGGATTTACGACCAATTATTCGTAAAGCTGTTGAAGTTTTAGCGCGCCGCACCATTCGTCGTCTAAGACCGACTTCTCAAACACCCACCACATCGGGTAAACTACCTCCCGTATGAAAGTAATTCTCTTAGAGGACGTCAAAACGCTAGGTAAGAAGGGCGATGTAGCCGAAGCATCAGAGGGTTACGCTCGTAATTTTTTATTCCCGCAACATTTAGCTTTGGAAGCTTCACCAAAAACATTAGCTGATTTAGAAGCTAAAAAGAAATCCGGTGAAAAAAAGGAGAAAAAGGCTGAGAAAGAAGAGAGAAAGTTGGCAACATCGCTGGATGGTGTGGAAGTTATCATCGAAGCGAAAGCTGACAGCGGTAAGCTGTATGCAGCGATCGGTCCAAAAGATGTCGCCAAGGCGCTCAAAGTAGAAGGGTTCTCCGTAGCCCCAGATTTGATCACCTTTGCCCCGCAAAAAGAGACCGGAACTTACGAAGCCAATGTTGAATTCGAAAGTGGCTTCGACGCCACGATTACCGTCATCATTGAAGAAAAATAATCGACGGGCTGTTATGGCCCGTCTTCACTTTTAAATATGAAACATAATTATTTGTTCGTGGTTGGTGGCGTAATGAGCGGAGTTGGCAAGGGAACTTCGGCCGCTGCCCTAGGTTTAACATTGAAGGCTAAAGGTTGTAAGGTAACTGCTATTAAAATTGATCCGTATGTTAACGTTGACGCAGGAACGATGAACCCAGTTGAGCATGGTGAAGTTTTTGTAACCGTCGATGGCGACGAAACTGATCAGGATATTGGTACTTACGAACGCTATTTGGAGACAAACATTACCAAGGCCAATTACATGACTACTGGTCGTGTTTATCAGTCAGTTATCGAACGAGAACGCAATTTAGAATATGGTGGTAAGTGCGTAGAGGTTGTGCCTCATGTTCCAGAAGAAGTGATCGCACGAATTGAACGTGCGGCTGAAAATGCTGGTGCAGATATCGCCTTGGTTGAGGTCGGTGGTACAGTTGGTGAATATCAAAATATTCTTTTTTTGGAAGCCGCTCGCATGATGCAGGTCAAATATCCCGATCGAGTTAAATTTATTTTAGTTTCATATTTGCCGGTTCCGCCATCGGTTGGTGAAATGAAAACAAAGCCAACACAATACGCCGTGAGAACACTCAATAGCGCAGGTATTCGTGCTGATTTCGTGATTGGTCGATCTGAATTACCGATGGACGGTCCTCGTAAAGAAAAGATCGCTCAGTTTTGCTCGGTGCCTTCAGAACACATTATAAGCGCGCCGGATGTCAAATCTGTTTATTTAATTCCTGAAATGTTTGAGGCGCAAAACTTTGCCGCTAAAGTTTTGAAGAGTTTCGGAATAAAGGCTAAGAAAAATGATCTTAAAGATTGGAACGCTTTTACGAAGAAAATTACCATGGCAAAAAAGATCGTTAAAATTGCGGTCATTGGTAAATATTTTTCTACCGGGGATTTTACTTTGTCAGATGCTTAAATTTCTGTGCTTGAAGCAATTAAGCATGCAGCGGCCCATTCCGGCGTTAAAGCTGAGATTAGCTGGTTAAACTCTGAAGTCTACGAAAAGGATGAAAGGGCGATAAAAGAACTAAAACAATACGACGGCATTTTGATACCTGGTGGTTTTGGTTCGCGAGGCATTGAAGGGAAAATTAAAGCTATTCAATTTTGTCGAGAAAAGAAAATTCCTTATCTTGGTTTGTGCTACGGAATGCAGTGCGCGGTGATTGAGTTTGCTCGTCATAAATTGAATCTTATCGATGCCAATACTACCGAGATCAATCCAAAAACCACCAATCCCATTATTCACTTATTGGCAGGACAAGAGGAGCTGGTTAAGGATAAGAGCTATGGTGGAACGTTGCGTTTAGGCTCGTATGATTGCGCTTTGACTGCTGGAACGACATCGCGAAAATTGTATGGTCAGGCTTTAATATCTGAGCGACATCGTCATCGATACGAATTCAATAATGATTATCGTGAACAACTAGAGAAAGCTGGTTTGATAATCGCTGGCGTTAATCCGGAAAAGAATTTAGTTGAGATTGTTGAATTAGCTAATCATCCTTTCTTTGTTGGGGTTCAATATCATCCAGAATTCCAGAGCCGACCTCTGCATCCACATCCGTTATTTAAAGGTTTTATCTTGGCAGCCAAGAAG